>VBPQ01000122.1 GCA_005877185.1 Nitrososphaerota archaeon | reverse complement strand
TCGTGCCGCTCCGCTGCTCGTCCAGCATCCTCTTTCCAAATTCGTGTGTGCAGAATAGCGTCCCCTTGACATCGAGTGAAAGTGTCCCGTCCACCACTTCGGGTGAGAGCTCTCTCCAAGACATCTGTGTGGCGGCGGTCTCGCCAGCGTTATTTACGAGAATGTCGCACCGACCCCACTTCTTCCAGACCTTCTCCGCAAGGACCTTGACCTGCTCCAGGTCGCTAAGGTCTGCCTGGAGTGCGAAGGAGTCAACACCCGCCTTCTTTACCTCCTTGACAGTGTCTGCCGCACTCTCCGCCGACTTCAGATAATGCACGGCCACATTCGCACCTTCCTGGGCCAACGCACGCGCTATCACACTTCCAAACCCCCTCGAGGAGCCAGTAACCACCGCATACTGACCATCCAGCCTCTTTCCTGAAGGAACCCGTCTGGGAGTCCAGTCAATCTCTCCCTCGACTTTAACCCCGCCTGGTGGAGTCCCCCAGCTCATCTTGTCAAAGCCTCAAGCGATCTGATCTGGTAACCTTCCTTCATGGGTCTGTCTGGATGGATGGGCGCAAGGAGTTTTTAATCTATACGCAAGCGGCGCCACATTCAAGAGACGTTGAGCGCAAAAGTGATCAGTAGACCTCCTCATCCTCCACAACATAGTTTCTGAGGACGCCTATCTTCTCAATCTCCGACTCTAGGACATCGCCGGGTTTCAGGTAGTACTTTTCCGGGTCTTTCCTGAAGGCGGCCACCCCCGAGACCGTTCCCGTGGTGATGATGTCACCGGGGTAAAGCGTCACCCATGAGTAGTGTTGAACGATCTCCGGGACGGTCACAGAAAGATGGCTCGTGTTGCTCACCTGCCGTGGTTCTCCGTTGACTCTGCATTCTATCTTGAGTTTGTGGACGTCACCGATATCCTCCTTCGGTACCATGCAGGGCCCAAAGGGCGCAAAGGTATCCATGTTCTTTCCAAAATTCAGAAGACCGGATTTCATCTCCTCCCTCTGGATGTCACGCGCGGTTATGTCGTTGAAGACGGTGAAGCCTGCGATCGCCTTCCACGCGCCCTCTTTGGTCAGGTGCTTCGACTTTTTGCCGATGATTATGGCCAATTCAATCTCGTAGTCTAGCTCTTTTGTGTACCTGGGGCGGACTATCTTGCCTTCGTCTCCGATTATCGCTGAAGGACTCTTGAGAAATGAGATCCACTTTGGTATCGGGAACTCCCAGCCAGACTCCGTCCCCTCCTTCGCATGCTCCCTGAAGTTCCCGGCCGTGTGTATGATCTTGCCAGGTCTCGGCACTGGCGCCATGACCTTCACTTCCGAGAGCCTGAAGATCGCCTTTTCTCTCTTGGGGCCCGATAGCCCGGACGAACCCAGCCGAACCGAGAATCGCTCTACTTCGCGCATGGCGTCAAACGATTTCCGGCCAGAACGCAGGAGCCCCACCATGTCTGGCGGTACATTGGAGTCTGCAAGCTTCTGAGCACTCCCCTTCTTCCTTCCCTTCAGCATTCGAGCGTGCGCACGATTTGCATCGATGGCGAATGACTCCCCGTCGGCGCTGACCAGGATACCGAGCCTTTCGGTTCGGTTGTAGGGTTCCTCAAAGGTAATCAGACGCATTATTCATGATCTGGCTACGCTGGCCCTAAAAACATTGCAGCCAGGAGATTACGAAAAGCCTTCCTTCCATGCTCTGTAAACGAGCAAAACGTTGAAATATTGTCTTCGGAAATTTCGAGGTAGACTCCTCGATGACGCCAAAGAAATTTGCCTATTTCGCTCCCGCGTCGTTGAAGGAGGCGATTCAGCTACTTCGGGAGAACGAGGATGCCAAGGTCCTGGCGGGGGGGCAGAGCCTTATCGCTCTGATGAAGCTCAGACTGGCGGCTCCCGCGGCCCTCGTCGATATCACGAAGACAGGCGATCTTCTCTCCTACATCCGGGAGGGTAAGAATGACAACCTGGAGGTGGGAGCCTTGACGACTCATGACACCCTCGAGCGCAGCAAGATTATCAACAAGAAATTCCCGATTCTATCGGACGCGGCTAGCAAGATAGGCGACCAGCAGATTCGCAACAGGGGCACGATCGGTGGAAGCTGTTGCCATGCGGACCCCGCCGCGGATTTGCCGACCGCCCTGACGGCGCTCGAGCCAGAGTTCGCTGTTCGCGGGGTGAAGGGGAAGAGAGTGATACCGCAATCGGAATTCTTCGTTGATACTTTCACAACCTCAATCGCAAAAGATGAAATCCTTACGGAGATTCGGATTCCACACACTCCTCCGAAGTCTGGGTCGGCGTACATCAAACACAGCCGTCGGGAGGGTGACTTCGCGATAGTTGGTGTAGGAGCCGTAGTGACAGTCGGGCCGAAGGGGGTCTGCAGGGATGTCAGAGTATCGTTAGGAGCCGTCGCGCCGACTCCGATAAGGGCCAAGAGCGCGGAGAGGCATCTCAAGGGGAAAACGCTCGACGAGGGTAACATCGCCGAAGCAGCCGAAAGGGCCAACGAAGAAGCGGACCCTCCCTCGGACATGCATGGAAGCAGACAGTACAGGTTGGACATGATCAGGGTTTTCGCGAGGAGAGCGTTGAATCTCGCTCTTAGTAGAGCGAGATAGGGCGAAGAAGTTGCACTTCGACGGGACATTCTCGGTTAAAGCGTCAAGGAAGGACGTCTTTGACGTCATGACTGACCCAAAGCAGATTTCCAAGTGCATGCCGGACCTTCAGAAACTGGACGTCAAATCAAAAGAAGAGTTTACCGTCGTCGTCAAAGCAGGAGTCTCCTTCATAAAAGGCGACTTCACCCTGAACTTCAGGCTCGTCGAAAGCGAGCCTCCAGCTCACGCAAAGCTCGTGGCTCGAGGTTCTGGAATCGGGAGCGTTGTCGACCTCGAGACCATCATCGACCTGTCGGATTCTGGCGATGGAGGGACACTCATGAAGTGGCAGGCGGAGGCGAAGGTGGGAGGAAGGATTGCCTCCGTAGGGCAGAGGCTCTTGGAGAGCCAGGCACAGAAGATAATAAAGCAACTGTTCGAGTGTCTGCGACACAAATTCGGGACCGGATCGTGAAGTTGGCCAAGCTTACCGAGAAGACTGAACTGGTTCAGGTCAGATGCAAAGTGAACGGAGATGCGTACACTGGCACGGCGGAGCCGCGGACCCTGCTCGTCTACTTCCTTAGAGACGTACTGAATCTCACAGGCACGCACGTAGGCTGCGACACTGGACATTGCGGTGCGTGCACGGTAATCATGGATGGCAAGACTGTGAAGTCGTGCATGGTGCTCGCGGTCCAAGCCGAGGGGGCGAGCATACTGACCGTGGAGGGGCTGGCAAAGGGTGAAAACCTCCATCCAATCCAAGAGGCATTTTGGGAAAACCATGGATTGCAGTGCGGCTACTGTACCCCAGGGATGTTGATGTCCGCCCTCTTCCTCCTGCAGAGGAATCCCAACCCGACTGACGAGGAGATTCGTAGGGGGATCGACGGGAATCTTTGTAGGTGTACTGGCTATGTCAACATCGTAAAGTCGGTCAAGGCCGCCGCGAAGAAGATGAGGGGAGTTGAAGTTACTGCCTAGCCGCCAGCGAAAGAATTCTTGAGGTGCTAAGGGTCGTCCACTCTCACAAAACTCGTGAAGGAGGAACCGCCGTTATGGATGGGACGTCCTTTGAAGAGGAAGGAGGACCGCAGGCTCCTCATGGGGCTTGGCAAATTTGTGGACGACATAAAGCTCCCAGGCACGGCGTACGCTGCGATACTCAGAAGCCCCTACCCCCACGCGAGAATCTTGGGGGTGGACGTCAGTAAGGCGGAGAGGTTGGAGGGAGTGATCTGCACCATAGTGGGAGAGGAGGTGGCGAAACTAACCGACCCGTTCCTCCAGATCTCTTCTCCCCCCGCCAACAGGCTGAAGGACTTTTGCTTGGCGGTCGGGAAGGTCCACTTCGCGGGCGAACCGGTCGCCGCGGTCGTGGCAGAGACCAGAAGCACAGCAGAGGACGCGCTAGAACTGATCGACGTCGAATACGAAGCCGTTGACCACGTCCTCGACGCGAAGGAAGCCCTGAAGCCGGGGGCGCCAGTCATCCACGAAGAAGTCGGTTCCAACCTCGTCTTTAGGGGCAAGTGGGATTATGGAGATATTGACGGGGCGATGAAGCAGGCTGATAAGGTCGTGAAGAAGACGCTCCACTTCCATCGATTCAGCTCGACTCCGATCGAGAACAACGCCGTGCTGGCGCAGTACGACAAGGCGACTGGTTTCCTTAACGTGTACAGCAACAACCAGATGCCGATGTTCTGCATCCCTTGGGTTTCGTTTGCCCTGAAGTTCCCGTCGAACAGGATCAGAATGGTCACGGGCGATGTCGGCGGCGGTTTTGGGACGAAGATCATCAGCTATCCCTACATTGTTCTGATAAGCTTGCTCGCGATGAAATCGGGGCGTCCCGTGAAATGGATAGAGACGAGGACGGAGCATCTCTCAGCCGCTAACCACGGGAATGAAAGGACGTTTGAGGTCGAGGTTCCTGTCAAGAATGATGGAACGATCTTGGGCCTCAAGGTGAAGGCTTGGGACGATTGTGGGGCCTACACCAG
>VBPQ01000123.1 GCA_005877185.1 Nitrososphaerota archaeon | reverse complement strand
TACGGTCAGCCACGACTTCAGCTTCCACTTATCCCTGACCTTTCCAGCGACCTTCTTAGCCATCCGTCGTCATCTTCGTCGTTCCCTCCACCAATTTAAGAGTTCAGCTAGCGGCTATCCGGTCGAGGCCCATATACGGGACGAGGGCCTTCGGAATGGCAATCGAATCGTCGGCCTGCTGATAGTTCTCCACGATCGCCACCAACGCCCTGGTGGTCACCGCGGTCGAGTTGAGCGTATGGACTAGCTTCGTCTGTTCACTCTGCTTATCGCGATAGCGTATCTTGAGACGCCTGGCCTGGTAGTCTGTCACGTTGCTCGCCGAGACCATCTCCCTGAACCGCCCCTGAGCCGGGAGCCACGCCTCCAGGTCGTAGGTTTTGGCTGCCGTCGCACCCGTATCGCCGCTGCAGAGGGTGACTACCCGGTGCGGCAGGCCGAGGCTTCTGAAGACCTCCTCCGCGTTCCCTATCAGCTCCTCGTGGAGGCTCCGGCTCTCCTCCGGCCTACTGAATACGACCTGCTCCACCTTGTAGAACTGGTGTGTCCTGAAGATACCTTTCGTGTCCTTACCGTGGGCCCCGGCCTCGACTCGGAAGCAGGGGCTGAACCCGCAGTACCTTATTGGGAGCGAGGAACCCTTGAGAATCTCGTCCATGTGCATCGCGACGAGCGGGTGTTCAGACGTGGCGATGAGGTGCAAGTCCTCACCCTCCACCTTGTAGATGACGGGCCCGAAGGCTGCGAGGTCCACGACCCCCTCGTAGGCCCTCTTGCTCATCATGAAGGGTGGTTCGACGGGCTTGAATCCCTTCTTGGTCAGGAGGTCGATAGCGTAGCGCATGATCGAATGCTCCAGCCTCACCATCTCCCCCTCGAGGAAGAAGGTCCTCGCTCCCGCTATCTTCGCGGCACGCTCGACATCGACCATCCCAAGTTCCGTAAGAAGGTCGATGTGGTGCTTCGGCCCGAACTCGAATTTTCTCGGTTGTCCCCAACTGCGGAGAAGAAGGTTGTCGCTTTCGTCCTTGCCGTCGGGAACGGTCTCATCAAGAAGATTCGGGAGGGTTAGCATTATCTCCTGCAGCCGCGAGTAGCTCTTCTCGGCTTCAGAGTCCAGCGACCTTATCGTCTCGGGGATGTCCTCGATCTCCTTCAGTTTTCCCGTGATCGACTTGCCTTGCTTCTTGAGGCTCGCGACCTCCACAGTCAGCTGATTTTGCCTGTGCCTGAGCTCCTCGACTCGAGTCTTGAGATTTCTCCAATCCTTATCGACGCGAAGGGCTTCGTCGACGAGAGGCACCTTTAGTGAGAGGTTCCGCCTCTCAAGGTTTTTCCTGACGACATCAGGCGACTCTCTGAGAAGCTTCAGGTCAAGCAAGGATTCTGACCGGCCAGGCTCTCTCCCCTAACTCGATAAAAGCCATACCTCCTTGAAGAGGTTGATGTCGTTCAAGAGGCTCTCGACCGAGGCGAGGGCCGAGAGAGGTCGGGGGGAGTTCATCTCGAAGAGGAGCGTCTTCCCGCTTCTCCTCATCAGGAACCTCTGGTCGTGTGGGACTCTCCTGTTGTCGGGTCCAAGGACCCTCTCAAGTTTCGCCGCGACTTCCACACCGCTGCAGATCACCTTCATCTCGAAGGCGACTCTCAAACCCCCGACCCCTCCACCAGAGTCTTCGTGAACTCCTGCCCCCGCGAGAGTGGTATCTTCGCACCCGCTGCCATCATGTGCCCGCCGCCGACGCCTCCCGTCTTCTCGGCAGCCTCTCTCATCATGACACCCAGGTCTACCTCTCCGTTGTGGGAGTCGCCCACCCTGCTCGAAATCTTGAGTTCCGAGTCTCCCGACTTGGTCCTCGCCACTATCACCCTGTCTTTGAATTGGGGGGCCGAAGCTAGAATCGAGGTGACAGGTCCGAGAAGCTTCTCATTGACGAGGTCGTCTCCCGTTACGAATGCGAAGTCTTCCCTGATCTCGACTCTCCCCGGGTCGGAGAGGATTCCCTGAACGGACTTGTTGATCTCCGCCCTGTATTCGGTGAGGAGGCTCATACCCTCCCTGAGCGGTTCGCCTCTATCTCCGACGCAGATCGACAGGCCGAGTCCGGGCCTCTCCATTCTTCCACAGGAATTCAAGAGAGTCGCAAACTCCCTCGCGTCTCGGAGGGGAGTGAAGGCGTCCTCCATCGCGAGAGTATAGACATCGCCGATGAGCGCCCCGATGACCTCCGCTCCCCCTCCACCCGCCGGGGCGAGGAAACTTGCCACAACCTCGGTCACCTTCTTCTTCTCTTCGCTTGAAAGTTCGGCAAGAGTCCTCCACTTCGCCGACTCCTTCATCCTGACCCCCGCCTTGACGAGAGCCGCGAGCGCTGCGTCCTTGCTCCCCGAGAGTCCCTTGATGAAGGGGGAGGAAGACGTCGCGATGGCCTCGTGCAGAGGGCGAGTCTCCCTCCCGTAGAAGAGCAGGTCCTTGGAGACTAGCAGGAGACCGCTCGACTGGGCCTCCTCAAGGGCTTTCCTGTTGAGGCCGGTTAGGGAGCGCCCCTCCCCCACGTCTTGTCTGTCGGCGACCGCTCCGATCACGGAGAGGTGAGCGAGGTCCCTGTTTGAATAGTCGAGGGCGCGGGCAAAGTAGTACGCCATCGTGGATGAGCAGGCCTCTGTGCCACCGTCGTAGCCGTACTGCCAGGCGTTGATGAGCGCGGGGTTTCTCGCGCTAGCCTCGCGCAGCTCATGGTGGTCGAGCACGAGGAACCTGTTGTCCAGCGCTGATTTTAGTTCGTCCACAAGCGTCGATGCCAGGTCGGTGAAGATGTAGAAGTCGTATCTCTCTTCTCTCAGGGATTCAATCGTCTTCGGGTCAAGGTCGGGTACCGTACGCACAGAGACGGTTGCTCCCCTCCTCGCAAGCGCCACGAACGTCATCGCGCCGCTGCAGAGGCCGTCGGCGTCGATGTGCGTTACTACGATGAACTTCTTGCCTTCCCTGATCGAGTCCGTGAGGTTCTGAGAGAGTTCGTTGTACCGATTGAGGAGCTCGTCGAAGTTTGCCATTCCCGATGGTCACCCGAGAGGTCAGGAGAGCTGGGCAACGATGGCGGTGTACTTGAAGTCCTTGGGGAGGGTTCCTATTCTCTTGTAATATTTGGAGAGGCGATATATCTTCGCCTCGATCAACTCCAAGGAACGGACGTTCTTCCTGTCGCTCTTGTGGGCGTCCAGGTGCTTCTGGACTCTCTTCGCCTTCTCGACTAGGTTCTGAAGGTCTTCGGGCACCTTCGGAGCCATCTTTGCCTGAGTAAGGACTTCGCCGATAGAGATTCCCATCACGGGCTTAGACAGAGGAACACCGTATTCGTCCCTGAGCATCGTGCCGATCTGACTTGGTGTCAAACCTTCCTTCGCGAGCTTGACCGTCAGCGACTTCAGCTCTTCCGCCCCCTGCTTCACCCATGTCGGGGTCTTGTTACCTACGGGCCTGGTTACGTGCGACTTCCCGTGCCTGTGCGAATGAATCCGTGCCGTCTCCCGTCAGCTCGTTGGCTGTCTTTGAGGTTCGGCTGATAAACGTTCCCTACGAGTGACGGACGTACCACTCGCCAAACTTCGTCGCCGCCTCCGCGCGGTGAGAGATGCGGGATTTCTCGTCGATGCTCAACTGAGCCAGAGTGAGACTGTCACCGGCGGGGATGAAGATCGGGTCGAAGCCGAAGCCTCCCCTCCCGGCTGCCCTCCTCGCGATCGCGCCGACGATGCTGCCGCGGAATACCCTAGGCACTCCTTGGGGCTCGCAGTAGGCGACGGCGCTCCAGAAGGTGGCTCTCCTTTCCTCCTCCCCCCTGCCCCCCAGCAGCCGCAGGATGGCCTCCGAGCCAACCGACCGGAAGACGAATGAGGCGTAGGGGCCCGGAAATCCGCCCAGGGCGTCGATGAAGAGGCCCGTATCCTCGACGATCAGGGGGCGTTCATACTTTTTCGCCGCGTCGGCGGAGGCGAACCTCGCCACCTCCGCAGTGTCGTCCGACTGTATTTCGAGCCCCTTTCCACGCAACCGCTTCACCCCTACTCCGAGCCTGCGCAGAGCGAGTTCGACCTCCCGAAACTTGTGGGAGTTCGATGTGGCGAAGCTGATTGTTCTTTCAGTTCTTCGTTCATTCAACCCTCGCGTACCGCCCCCTCCTTTCGATCTCAGCCACCTGCCTCGTCACTGCACGTACTTCCCCTGGACCCACCTCGCCTCGGTATCCCTCGAGGAGGGCGGCGTATGCCTTCGAAGCCACCTCCGAATGCGCCCCCGTGAGTGTCTCCTTGACGAGCCTCAGGTCGACCGCCCGGTCCTCGAGCCTAGTCGTGCGGAGAGCTAAACCGAAGTCGATTAGAGTCAGCTCGTTGTTATTGGTGGTGGTGCCCTTGTTGTCGTAGTCGAGGAGAATGTTCGATGTTGTTAGGTCACCGTGCATGATTCCGGAAGCGTGAAGGCGCGCCACCTCCCCCCCCAACTCGGCGAAGACGTGCTCCAGCCCTTCTGAGGAGAGGGAGGAGACAGTCTCCTTGAGCCTCCGGCCATTCA
>VBPQ01000133.1 GCA_005877185.1 Nitrososphaerota archaeon | reverse complement strand
TACTTGTGTCACTCACCGTTGCGGTGAAAATTAACGTGCCCCCCGCCGTGACAGAGGAGGACCCGGGAGTCACAGTCGTGCTGGTTCCGCGTTGATTGACAGTCAAATGGACGGTCGCGGTGCCGGTGAGCAGACCTGTTGAGTCCGACGCCGTATAGGTGAAGGAGTCCGTTCCAACGAAGCGCAGATTCGGAGAATAAGTCACAGTATTGTCTGGATTTATCGTCGCGACACCCTTGCTCGGTTGAGTCACCGATTGGACCATGCTGCCGGTCAAGCAGGGAAGGCCGTTTAGGATGCAGTTGTCATTTGCTAGGACGTCTATCGTTACGGGGACGTTTGCGACCGTCGTGGCATAGTCGTCGTTCGCCTGGTACAGGTTCGTGCCTGGCAATGTTAGAGAATGGGAGACGGTGTTAACAGTACCACTCGACAGACAAAGCCATAGAAGCATTCCGCCAACAGCCCACGCTCGCCCAAATCTTTTCATGTATGATGCTTGTTAGCTGTTAAGGTTATTAGCACCTACTAACAACTTTCTAGCAAAAGCCTACACAAAAGAATCATCTAAGAGTCTGACGAAGAAGTCTTCGTAGAGACGAGAACAGAACTTTCCGAATATGGACGCGCCACAACGTGAAATTCAGAGGAGCCTCTTCGGCTCTCGACCATCTCTAGAATTGCTGGGCCCAGCAATGCAAGGGCGGGCAGAATCGTGATGAATGCTCCGAGCACCTTGGCAGACTTCTGGGACCCCTCGTCGGTCTTGACGAAAGAGTTTGGACGAGGATGTGAAGAAGTAACCTCGCCGAGCCCGGATAACTCAGGCCTGTGGAGGGCGAAAGACGATTGTGAGAGAATGCGCCTAAAGTGACGAGGAAGAGTCCAACTCCGGAGAGGGAGATGAAGATTGGGGGTGGAGGGACAATCATGTTCTGGAATCCTGTTGCATGGGGTCTTACCTTGAATCAACTAACAGCCTCTGGAGGGAAGTTGGGCTTCGATGTGACAGTCACCTCCAACGCCTTCGGCTCTCCAGCCTTAGGGGCGGGTTCCCCGCGTTTCTCGATAATCCTGTCTACCGGAGTGACTCTGTTTGGATCTGCTATCTACTGCTCAGGCCCGACTAACGCGCTGGGCACCTCGATTCCTTTCGAACTTGGTCCCGCGAAATAACTAGAACCCTTTTGAACCCTAACTCCTCTAGCGACGATATTTCTAGTCGATTCAGCCGCTAGTCAATTAAGTTCTCGGGAGTTTTTGAGTTTCGCGAAAGAAAAAGATGAACGATAAGAAACGCAATCGAATCGCAATACTAGCAGCACCGGCAATCCTATGCATCCTCATGCTGGCCAACGGAGCCAGCGCAGCTAGGGCAGCAGTCTACGTCACTCACTCCTCATCACACACCCTCGACTTGGGAACCCCGGCAACCTTCGCGGGCAGCGCCTCTGTCCTCTCAATCAACACACCTCTGACCTCTCTCAGCTTCGGAGGGTCGGGCCCACTTGACCCGACTGGAGGCTGGGTCAGCGGTCCGATGTCGGAGGTCCAGACCGACGTCGCGGACGCGGAGATGCTTACCTCGGTGGCGATGGGGTCTGGCCAGCAGGCGGAGAGTGAAGCAGCAGTTGGAAACCTCGTCCTCCTCCCGGGTACCGCGTACCAGGTGACCTCGGATTTCTCCATGTCCAGGGCCTTCGCAACATGTGACGGGGTTTTCGGAGATGCGGCCGTTGAGAACCTGCAGGTGGCCGGACAAACCATTGCCGTTACTGGAGATCCGAACCAGGCCGTCGACATCCCAGGCTTAGCGACACTCGTCATCAATGAGCAGTCACCTGACCCTAGCGGTACGGGCATCTTCGTCAACGCCCTCGACCTAATAACCGCCGACGGGATCGAAATTCTAGTAAACAGCGCTTACAGCTCCATCTCCTGCCCAACCTCAATCGGCCTCGGCGTCTCTCAGCTCCTGATCGGGAGCAGCCACTTCCAACCCATGCACGGTGTCCCTCTGGGACCGAGCTGTTTCGACTTCACGACGGGTGGGGGGTGGATCACGCCTCCGCCACCCTTTAGCGGCGGTAAGTCAACCTTCGGCTTCGTGGCTGGCTACAAACCTGGAGGAACCAATCCTAGAGGAGAGGTGGAGTACCACGACCACACCAGCGGCCAGTTCAACATCCACTCACTCGACGTCCTCTACTACGCCTGTGGCCCCGATAACAACCCCAACTCGAGAGTCTTCGGCGGTGACGCCGAGCTCAACCACGTCTCGGGATACTGTTACGAGGTCTACATCCAGGACAACGGAGAACCGGGAGTGGGCACCGACTTCCTTGACATGTTCCTCTGGCCTCCTGGAACTCCGTGCGGCTCGCCTCCTACCGGGTTCACCGAGACCTACGCCAACGGTAACTTCCTCGGCGGCGGCAACATCGAAATCCACCAGTAGCAAAGCTTCCATGCCTCGTTTTTTTGAGGCCCACTACCTTTTTCGCTGCATCCTGCCGACTGAGGGTGGGCTTCCAGCGGCGGGGTCCTTGCTGCGTGGTATGTTGAGCGATCTTGAAGCAGGTTCGTAATGAACCCTTGAGAAACGCGGAAACAATTCGTCATCCAGCAATCATCCATTTCGAAGCACCACGTGGGTTCTCCAGGCACTAAGGGACTCGAATGTGCTTGGGAAATGGCTGCTCGTGGAGTCAGTCTGAGGTCTATCCCAAGGAGGGCGGAGACTACTCTTCGACAATTTACTGGGTACTCATTGGACGGACAAGGTGAAGCACTTTCAGAATAGCAAAGCCGTCACCTACTCACGGATTGCGAGAAAGATGTTCTAGACTAACCAACGGATTGTTACTGACCAAATTATAGATAAGTTTACGAGACGCTTAATATCCCCACAAATAATTTCATTATTAAGGGTCTAGATTGCGTAAGGTTCTGATTACAGGTGGGAACGGGTTCGTCGGTAGCCACCTCGCCGAAAAGTTGGAGGAGAGAGGCGATTCTGTCGCGCTCCTCGACCTGGCTTTTAACTCGAATACCGAGAGGCTCGGCTGCGAGAAGATTCGTGGCGACGTCGCCGATTACGGCGCCGTCAAGGATGCCGTCGAAGGGAGGGACGCGGTCTTTCATCTTGCCGCAGTCTCTCGAGTTGCTTGGGGAGAGAAGGACCCCTTCCTGTGCTGGCGGACGAACGTGCTCGGCACCCTCAACGTCTTGGAGGCCTGCAGGAAGGCGGAGACCAAGCCAATCCTCTTCTACGCTTCGAGCCGGGAAGTCTACGGGGAGTCCCTCTACCTGCCGGTGAACGAGAACCACCCGAAGAACCCCAAATCGGTCTACGGCATGAGCAAGCTCGCCGCGGAGAAAGCCTGCCAGGCCTACTCCGGGCGGCACGACGATTCCCTCCCAGTCAATCGGGTAGTCTTCCGCTTCTCAAACGTGTACGGGAGCAGGAGAGACCTCCCCGAGAGAGTGATACCGAAGTTCATGATGAAGGCTCTCCTGGGTGAAGAAATCACGCTCTTCGGCGGCGAGCAGATTCTTGACTTCACCTTCATCGATGACACGGTCGAGGGGATCCTCAATGCTTACGACGCCAGCTTCGACGTCGGCGCTGCGGAGAAGATCTTTGGGCAGGATTTTCATTTCGTGACCGGAAGAGGAATTTCTGTTGCGGACCTGGCAAGGACGATTGTCGACCTCACAGATTCTCCCTCCAGGGTAATCCAGACAGACGCGAAGTGTTTCGACGTTCGAAGTTTCGTCGGCGACCCAACAAAATCGCGGGAGGCCCTCGGTTTCGAGGCGAGGGTCAAACTCGAGGACGGTCTGAAGATTCTAAGGGAAGAGATTGCACCGACCATCGAAGCTTCGTAACCTCCGCGTGACAAGAATAATGACAACCCTAGCGTGCTACAAGGTAGTGATAGAGCTGGCTCAAACCACAGAGGAGATTCTTGCGAAGGGTACTCTGGTCAGGGGGAGAAGGCCCCGCCGCTACTCAGACGAGGCGGGCGACGGATGCTCCCGAAGGTCTCAGTGGAATTCATACAGGGGCTTCGCAAGTGGGGAGGGGACCGGGATC
>VBPQ01000124.1 GCA_005877185.1 Nitrososphaerota archaeon | reverse complement strand
CTAATTTTTCCCTACTTAATAGTAGTCGCGGCTCCAACTCAGCGCCCCTGGCGGTGATAGCCTGAGTTGCTTTTTGAACCGCTTGTATAAGATTCTTCCATGGCAACTTAAGTGGGCTGCCGTGTCTCCTAGCCAGTCGTTGGTTTGGTGGTCTTGGGTCGGAGGCGTGTTCTAATGGTTAGAACCATATTCTTGAGCGAACTAATCTTGGGTTTGGGTGAGAATCGACAATGAAGCCGAACCAAGGGACATCGACCGCTATTGGTGCGGCAGCAGTAGTTAGCGCCATACTTGTGGGCGCTGCACTTTTTGGTATTCTTTCGTTTTACAGCCTCAGCTCAACGGTGTCAAATACAGGTGGGAGTTCGCCTGCATCGAAACAAGCTAAGACAACAACAGCGACAACGACGGGGAAAACCAATAGCTCGATTGTAACCGTGAACCCCACGGGCTGCGGACCAAGCAACGAGTCGGTAAAGTTTGTCAATATGACATTCCCGGCTCCGACCAGCTCTCAACCGGCGAGTCTGCCTGACGTGCAAACAGGAAACGCGACCCCTGTCGGTAATACTCAACGCGGATTCCCCTTGAATGGCATGCAGCAGAGGAAGGTCTTCTCGGCTGATGGACTGACTTGGGTCTTCTATTCTGACGGGAAAGACATGGTCTACCAGACATCGCGGGATGGGAATATTTGGAGCAGTCAGGTCAACGTGACAGCACAGCCGAAGGGCTTTCACTTCTCGATATGGTATGACCCCGACTCGAACACCGTCTACTACGTGAACACCGACGGGTTTAGCTGCGGATTCTGGTACGGGTGGGGGCACACCGACTCGGATGGGAGAATAACGTGGGGCATCAAGGAGGGCTTCGTCCCGACAGGCCCGTTCGGCACCAATCCGTACATCTACGGAAAGGGGAAAGATGTCTGGGTGAGCCTTCAGACTGGCGGTGGAGATGACATCGAGGTATGGAGATCTAACGACTCAATCTGGGCAAGGAGGCTCGTCATACCGACGATGCTTGGGAGCGTCAGCATCCTCCTTCCGCTTTCTTCGGGCATCGCGCTGGTGTTCGGGGTGGGAAACTACCGTCCGTATAGCCAAAACATCACAACAACCGTCGATGGCGGAAAGACCTGGAGTCCACCGGTCTCTACGCGGGAGCTATACATCACGCAGAGCGCGGTCTCGGTTGCGAACACCGTCTACTTCGTGGGCGTTGACAAATCGCTTGACCTGAGGCTCGTCTCTTACACACTCGGAGACTCAAGCGTCGGGAAGGACGAGATAGTCGCGAGTGGGGTCTACCGGGGAGTCATCTCCACCAACGGCGCCTCGGAGCTCGCAGTCGTCTACGCGGACAACTCCTCGATCTATTACCGGAGTCTCTCGCTCCCCGTGGAGAATTGGAGTCCCGAGAGTCTCTTGCTCACCGCCCCATCTCCCCTTCCGATGCATCCGCCTCAGTCGTCTCCTTACCTGAATTGTGACCCGTTGATGATTCCCTACCTGAGCCCGAATAACCGGCTTCCCGTCGTCTGGCTGTACGGGAACAATCCGTTTGTCTTGATGTTTTCAGTCGCCAGCCTCCCCGCCTGAAATGCCGTCCGAGTGTGAGGGATTTTGCTCCCGAACTCCGCCGTGTTGCCGTCGGACGCCGACGCTCCTATCTACCATGTGCACATCTCGTCTTTCGTAGCGGGAAGCTCATAGGTGCGGGCTCTTGCTGAACGCGAAGAAGATTCGGGTCCAGTCAGAAAGATGCGCTAGATATGAGATGGCAAAGCGAATCTTAAAAGGGGCTAGAATTCCACGACGGCAGCTTGTCTGAGCAGCGAATAGAGCGACCGGTTATCCCAAAGCATCCTGAGTGCAACATAGGCACGAGCGGGCACGTCGACTCGGGGAAGTGTCTGGCTCTCGACGAGTACGTACTAATCGATGGCAGGCTGGCCACTGGGAGGGAGCTTCTCGATTCACTACCACAGGGTGTCACTACAGTGCGAGCTAAAGATGGATCGGAGCTCTATACAATCCAGAAGAACTCGGTCATTAGCCTTAACGAGAAGCTCGAACCAGTCAACTCGAACTCTTTCCTCTACCTACAAAAGTACAATGGAACGATCTATGAAATTAGGACGCGATCGGGTCGCGCGATCTCGGTGACTCCGGAACACCCACTACTCACCAACAGGGACGGTCTGTTGTCGTGGGTTAGGGCTCGCGACCTGAGGAATTCGGACTTCGTGGCGTTTCTCACCACTGTGCCGCAGGCAGGCTCGGTATCGTTCCCAAACGTCATCGGCAGGATGAAGGAGGATTACGAGATAATGGAATTCAAGGACTTCGTGAGGCTATCCGAAATGACGAATGGCTTCACGAGTTTCGCCACCAGCGACCCCGCGGAGTTGAACCAGTTGCGACTTCTCGCGGGACTCTCTATCTTCCGTCTGTCCAAGATTGTTCGCATCGACTCGGTCACGCTCGGAGCGATCCTCAGAGGAAGGAGAATTCCCAAGCTAGGGCAACTGGAGCGCTTGCGGCCAGTCCTTTCATCGCGGCCTTTCACCAAGCTGCAACCCGGCGAGTTCCTGGCAGCGACAAAAAGGGGGAGATGGAGTGTCGTCAAATTGAAGGACGCGGAGATGGATGAGGAGCTCGCGAAGTGGTTCGCCTTTGTTTGGGCTGAGGGAACGAGCACCGCCCACAGAATCTCCGTCGCCCAGTCTCTCCAGATGAAGATGCTTCGGGAATTCCTGAGCATCAGTCGCCGGAAGTTCGGGCTGGAGTTCAAGCGGACCAGCGACGTAGATTATCAGATCAACTGCAAGGCGATGGTAGACTTTCTGAGACTTAAGTTCGGATATAGGCCTGGCAACGAGCGCATCTGCGGCATCTCGGACTGGGTTCTCTGCATCCCCCCGCAGCTGAGGCGAGGATTACTCAGGTGGTTCTTTACCCTCGACGGAGAGTTCGACAAGAGGGGGGCCGTCGTGCTGGTGCAGGCGAATCATCGGAACGTTGTCATTATTGGATACCTGCTCCAGATGTTCGGCATCACGCCGCGATTCAACACGGTCAAGCGGGAAACGAAGAAGGGGGTGAGGACGTACCTCCGCCTAGCCGTCTCAGGAAGAAGCAACCTGAATCTCTTCCGCGACATCATCGGCTTCGAGGACGAGAAACGAGAGGGAAGGTTGACTCGATATCTGAGAGAGATCAAAAAGGAAAGCAAGGAGACGGACTTCTCGATTCCAGTCAGCGTGGCGCTGCTCGAGAAGATGCTCCTCTCAAGCTGCCTGATCAGAGAGGGATTTTCCCATGCTGGCCTCCCGGTCATCAAAGCGTCTTCCTGGTACAAGGCCTACGAGGGCGCAAGGCGCACCGGGCGGATATCGCGTTCGAAGCTTCTAATACTGTTGGAGGCTGTGGAACAACAAACTGGGCGGCTGGCGGCTTCGGTCCCCCTCGGCTCATCCAGGGTAGAGCTTCTGAGGCAGATGGGTCTGGTGCGAATATCCGAAGAGCGACTCGCCTCTTCTATCGGCATCACAAGAAAGAAGCTACGCCGATTGTTCAAGCTAGGGGATTCGAAGACACTGGATTCCGTCAGAGTCATCCTGGAGAGAGTCGCCAAGGATGACATTGACGAGAGCAGGAGACTCTTCGAGCAGTTTGCCCGTCTGGCCAAGAGTCCCCTCAACTTCGATAGGGTCAAGACGGTAGAGACCAGGGTTTACGACGACTTCATCTTCGACCTCAGCGTACCCGGGTACGCGAACTTCATCGCGGGGCGAGGGGGTATCGTCGCTCACAACACCTCGATTGTTCAGGCTATCACCGGCGTCTGGGCATCCGCACACAGCGAGGAGCTGAGAAGAGGAATCACGATCAAGGTCGGATACGCAGACGCTGCATTCTACAAGTGTCATTACACCCCTGTTCCCGCGGCCTACTCGACGAGCCCGACCTGTCCCGTCTGCGGAAAGCCGACCGACCTCTTGAGGGCGGTCAGCTTCGTCGACGCCCCTGGCCACGAGAGCCTGATGACGAACATGCTCGCGGGAGCTTTCCTCATGGACGGCGCCCTCCTAGTCATCGCCTCAAACGAGCCGGTCCCGAGGCCTCAGACGAGGGAGCACCTTCAGGCCCTACAGATGCTCGGGATGAAGAAGATAGTCGTCGTCCAGAACAAGATAGACCTCGTGCCTGACGAGGAGGCAGTGAAGAATTACGAGGCGATTCAGAATTTCGTCGCGAAGACCGTGGCGGGGGATGCCCCGATAATTCCGATCTCGGCGCAGCAGAGGATTAACATCGATGCCCTCATCGAGGCGATCGAGGAGGTCATCCCGACCCCGAAGAGGGACCCAGCCGCCAGCGCCCTGATGTACGTCGTCCGGAGCTTCGACGTGAACAAACC
>VBPQ01000061.1 GCA_005877185.1 Nitrososphaerota archaeon | reverse complement strand
CGCTTACTATCCATTGGCTGTTGGCCAGGGATATCCGAGCTCGGTGCGCATCGTCGGCAGGGCGATCCGGACTCTCGAAAAGTCGAGAACGATAACGAACTGTGCTGCGACGAGCAGCGTGAGGATGAGGGACAGCCGTGGTGATGAGGCAGGTTTCGTCATAAATCAGGAGCCTATCAAAAGCCTATTGCCTTGCGGACCAGGACAACGGTCGTCCTTCCCGGGGCCAGCTCGCGGTTGAATATCAGGATCTTCGCAAGAGAACTCGGCCTCCCCATCGCCTCCCTCATGCGGGTGTCCTCCTTCGGGTAGCTGTAGGTCTCGACCCTCCTCATGGCCGTCTCCAGGTCCGGGACCACCTTTTGCCCGCCCACCACCAGCACCACCTTCTCTGCGCCCGCAGCGTAGGGCCCCAGCTGGCTCCCCGACGCCGAACCCACCACGATCCGCCCGTCCTCGGTGACCGCGTGGACGCTACCGACGATCACGTCCGGAGCAGCGCCCATCCTGACCATCTCCCTGAACTGAGTGTTGCGGTCCATCTTCGCCAGCTCCTGTCGCACTGACTTGAACCTCCCCGACCTGTTGATGTCCTCGTCGAGCCCGGAGAGCTTGACCGTCTCGCTGGACCCAGTGAAAATCGACTTGTCCTCCGGCAGGATCCCGTCCACCAGCTTCCTCGCGTCCTCAGGGGTGTCCACGACCTCCACTTGGAACCCGTTCTCCCGGAGAGCGCGCGCCGCAGCCTGTAGCCTACTCTCCGTCGCCGGGACCTCGAACGCGTAGTCTATGAGGAGGCCGAACCTCGTCGTCTGGGCTGTCCCGCCCTGCTCGATTGAAACAGATGTCATTCTACCTCCTACAAGATAGTCATGTTAATAAACCTAGTAGTAAAAGTTGACTTGGTTGGTCAAACAGAGTTTAGAGAATCCGCCACTCCGGATTTTCAGCATACAATTAGACGCCCGAACTCAAGGCTCCAGTTGCAAACTCCGGATTTTCAGCATACAATTAGACGCCCGAACTCAAGGCTCCAGTTGCAATTTTTGGTTTTTCAGGCAGAAGCGCCCGAATCGGCATCCTGGCGGGTGTAACCCGAGACCAAGACCAAGCCCGGGGTCGAAGGCGGTCGTCCAGTCTGGTAGACGCACCTTCTAACGGGGTGCCTTCCTGCCCGGACCTTCAGTTCAAAAAGTCACGTCTGGATGAAGATGCCATCTCTCCCCTCGTATTCAACGTCGTCAAGAGGAGGCCGGGAATAGAGACTCGGGTCACGTACTCCAGCCATCTTAAAAGCCAAAGCCCTTCTCTTATCATTCGAACAAGTTCCGCAGTGAACAGGCAGTTGCTTCCCGGCTATCTGCTTGAACCCGAATCCCGCGTAACAACTGTAGGTGTACTCCCATGGCACGCCGAGTTTCTCCCCCAACTCGACCACCTTGTCCTTGTCGTAGGTAATGAGAGGAGCAAGCAGTCTGTACCCGCCGTGATGGGTGGCCTGCTCCGCCATGCGGTTCATCTCCTCTAGGAATTCGGGGGTGTTGTCCTTCATCGCCACTGGCGTCTCTCTCCGTATGCCGATGTAGACGTCGTATCTCTGCGCCTTCGAGATGTAGAAAGACTCTGCATGGGAAAGGCCGACCAGGAGAAGTATGGCATTCCTGCAGGGATCCCACCACTTTAGGATCCTCTGCCTGGCCTTCTCAGGGTCCCAGAGGTCGGCCTCCTTGGTCTCGGAGATCTCCTTCTCCGGATGGGTCAGGACTGACGTGCTGATGTCTCCTAGCCACCTAATGTCTATGATCTTGAGCGGAAGGTCGAGGTGCCTTGCGACTTTCTTGATGCAGAACTCCTCGTAGGCGTAGGTCCTCTGTTTGTAGTCGCAGAATATCAGAAGCTGGTCCTTGGGCTTTAGGGTCTTCTTGACGTAGTACGCGGTGGTCACAGAGTCTACTCCGCCCGAGATGCAGTTAATCGCACTCCTCTCACCTTTCTTCATTTCTTCACTTCCGGCCTGACTAAGGAATTGCGTCGAACCTTCAGTCCCACGAGGACCTTCCTGTGCCTCGTGAAGTCGTAAGATTGGCCAGTGATTTCCTTTAGCAGGTTTTCGTAGGTCGCCATGTACGCGATTGCTATTTTCTGTTCTTTCTTGGACAGACTGCATAGACAGCTCCCGCATTCAGGACATTTCCAGTCTCCGCACGTGTCACAGGATTCCAGATTGACCTTCTCGAACCATGACATACACCTGAAACAGCACAGCCTCGTGGCCCTGCACACGTCAGATTCCCTCCAACCTGAGAGGTCCCTTGAGCCTCAACAACCCAAACAGTATTGACGACGAACCGACCACTGCGACCGTCCTCTCCAGGAACATGAACGGCGTTATGATCAACCACACCGGGCCCGGGAGGTTCAACAGAGAGATTGAACCGATGTTCATGGTGACTAGTTCGCACATCGTAGCGACGAAACAGAATATCGTCAGGTCACCCTTCTTCCCAAGTTTGAATATCCGTGCCTGTTTTGCCGCAATCAACCCTATGACGAGCGCGTATGGCACGAGCCAGAATATCGTCCCACCGGAGAACAGAACGTACCAAACCGCGCCGAGGACGATGTACACTGCAGGGTAGGCCAGCGACCTGTGGAAACCCAGAGAGCCTAGAACAATCCCCATGGTAGGCACCAGCAGTCCATAAAAACCGAATATCGGGATTATCGAGAGCTGGAAGGCCAGCAGACCAATCGAGGCGAGAACCGCGGCGATGAATGCGGCCCGAGGCCTGAGGAGACCGGAAACTACGGGTAACAGAATGATTCCAGCGGTAATGAATCCGGCGCCTCCTATGAACGCGTCTATCGGAATGCTGTTTGCTGCCACATATAGTGAAACTAGAAGTGCGGCTAGGGCTAACCGTCTGGTATTGGGTGAGAGGACCCCATTCGTCTCTGTGCCGGCCCCCGCCTTAACTTCTCCTTGTACCGATCCGTGATTACTCTTTTCCACTTTCCTCCCACTCCGGGATTTCTATGGCGGATCGGGTGGAGGCCCACTCACCCGCCTGCGATAAGGTTTGGATGATTAGATATAAATCTCCTCGCTGTTAGATACGGTCTGACGCCCGTTAGACGTAATTTCTAAAGAACAGGCCTACTGAACCTATTTGTGCAGGAAGGGTCAGGGGCTTTAAGGTATAACCGACAGGATTTAACACGGTAGGTGGCGGCGCTGGTCGGACTCGAACCGACGACCAACAGGTCTCCATCTCGACGAGATAACAGCCTGCTGCTCTACCACGCTGCCCAGTGGGTTTTCCACTTCTGAGCTACAGCGCCGTTTCCGCCGACAAGTCCGACTGTTAAAACGATTTCGCGAATTCTTCTGCCTCTTTGTGACGTCGTGAACGACTCTGCGCCGTAAAGCGCCGCTTGACTGAATTCTCGAAGCTGACTGCCTTTGTTACCGGTACAGCACCGGCTCGAGTCAGCGATACATTCCGACGACCTTGACCACCCCAAAGTCTGCCTTAACCGCATCCGGCGATGGGAGTAGGAAATCTCACAAAAGGAATTCCCTATCTCTCAGTTCTTTCGCATTAATCGCGCGTAACAAACGGGTGCATTCTCAGGCATAAGTGCAGACACCCTCTAGAACAATCTACCACGCCCCTTTTTATAGAAGAAGTTTCTAGCATTGCCCTATGTCTCAGCAACTGTCCCCACAGGCCTACAGGCCCTTGCTTAGCATTTACGACCTCCTTGACCGAGTACTTGACAAGGGGCTGGTCATCGACGCAAACGTGTCCGTGGCTTTGGTTGGAATCGAGATACTGGTCATCAGAGCGAGGATCATAGTTGCCGGTATCGATACCTTCCTGCGATATGCCGCAGCCATGGGTCTCTCGGCACCATTACCACTCGAAGAGACTGCAACAACCTCGACCGGCTAAGGGAGGGGGAGCTGCCGTAAATTGGCCATCTGCCTTGTCTGCGGTAAGTACGAGGGAGTCGGACTTGAAGAGGCAATGCAGCGGGGATGGATCTTCGCGCGCTGCCCGGAGTGCCATAGGGGAACTCCCTACGACATAGCGAAAGTCTATCTCTCCAAGACGATCGGGGCGAGCAATATCGAGGGCTTCTGCAGCAAGCACTGGTTCAAGGACAGAGGCATATGTGGCTATTGCAGGATGAGGCGCGAGAGTGTGAGTGAAAATGTCGCTTAAGCTGGAGCCCCGAAGAGACCTCTCGCTGGTCGACCTCCTCGACAGGATACTCGACAAAGGGATAGTCATAAACGGAGACATCTCGCTGAGTGTCGGAAAGGTCGAGCTGCTCTCGCTGAAGATAAATCTCGTGATCGCCTCACTGGAGACCGCAAAGCGGTACGGGATCAAGCTTCCGTGGGAGTCCGAACCGAAGGGGGGAGAGAGGCTCCAAGAAAAGGCCCCGCGCCGCGTCTCGACACTCAAGAACTACAAGGTGGTGTCCTGACGCTTGCCATCGACGAAGACTCAAAGACAGCTTGAGACGCCGGGACGGATCAACCTCGGCCCAGGGGAGGGCAAGCTTAACAACGGCCTCGCCAGACTCGTCCTCACGGTCGTCGAAGTCCTGAGGCAGGTCCTGGAGAAGCAGGCCCTCAGGAGAGCCGATTCGGGCAGCCTCACCGACGAGGAGGTCGAAAGGCTGGGCCTCGCCTTCATGCAGCTCAACAGGCGACTCCTCGAAATCGCACGCGAGTTCGGCGTAAAGCCGGAGGAGCTCAGGGCCGGACTGGGCGCTCTTCTCCGCACGGGAAACCGAGACCTAGACACGGTCTCGCTCGCAGACCTCCTCCAAAAATTGCTGGAGAAGGGCGTCGTTGCGGCTGGTCAGATCAGGATCGCTGTCTCGGACATCGACCTAGTCGGCCTCGACCTACTCGCGGTCCTGTACCCCATACACGGAAAGAGGCGAAAGCCCGCGAGCGCGGCGGGTGGTCGTCGGTGACTGAAGGCAGGTACCTATACTGCATCCTCGAGGGTGCGGAGGCGAAGAGCCTCGGTAACGTCGGAATACGGGGAGGAGAGGTCCGTGTCCTGCCATACGAGAGCGTCAGTGCGGTTGTCAGTCCCATCTCGTTCGGCGAGATAGAGTCTAATCTAGAGAACATCCTCGTCCACCAGAAAGTCGTGGAGCTCGCGCGTGGAATCGGAACCACACTCCCCGTGAGGTTCGGGGTCATCTTCAAGACGGAGGACGGGGTGAAGAAGCTGCTCGCAAAGTCCTACGAGAGTTATCGTACAAAACTGCACAAGCTCAAGGACAGGGACGAATTCGGAGTAAAGGTGATTCTCAACGATTCCGGCTTGAAGAGGATAAGGGAGAATGTGGAGGCACATTCTGAGGAGGTCTTGGCGACGAGGAAGAAGTTGCCGAAATCTGGGAGGGGGACGTCATACCTCCTCAGGTTGAAGTTGGAGGAAGCCGTAAAGAACCAGCTCTACAAGAAGATTGAGGATCTCAGCCAGCAGATCTATACGAGACTCGGTGCGCCCGCCGACGAACGCACGGTCCTGAAGTCTGACCATGAGCAGATTATCTTGAACGCCGCTTACCTTATCAACCGCAGCGAGATAGAGCGTTTTCAGAAGGAGGTTGAAGCGGTGAGGAAGGACTTCGTTGGGGAAGGGTTGGTCGTGCACACGAGCGGACCTTGGGCACCGTACTCGTTCTGCTAGAGGAACGGCATGATAATCGAGTACTTGGTGATGAAACTGGCCCTTCAGGCCGTCGTCGACGAGTGTAACCGTATGGCACTCGTACAGGAATCGCAAGAACGAGCCAGTTTCCTCAAATCAGGAATCGCGCGATTGGAGGTGGCGTACGAGAGCGGCCTCATCGACGGGGAGGAGTACGGCAGACAGAGCCGAGAGATTCTTGCCGAGCTCAAGAAGCTCACCGTGGGGCAAGGCTATTTACCCTCTGGGGGCGCAACCTAATGGCGGACTTTCCAGACCTTTTCGATGAATTGGAGCGTGTCCTGTTCGGCATACTCGGCGACATCCAGGACGCGGGGATAACTGGCACCTTTTCATTGAAGGTGGGTCTCCTCGATTCGACAACCAACCGAGAGGCGCCGCGGGTGTATCCACAACCAGCTGCGCAGGGCCCCCTGATCGACGTCATCGACGAGAAGGACGGCTTGAGGGTGATAGTACTTCTCCCCGGCATAAGGTCCGATGACGTCAAGGTCGGCGTCAGTGGTCGTCTTCTTCGAATAGAAATAACGAAGGGAGGCACGACCTACTCTCGAGAAATCCCCTGCAAACTCGCACCGAGCGATATCAGGGTCAAGTCAGTCGTGGAGAAGAACTCCGTCGTCGAGATACTCTTCAGCAAGGTCACGAAGGCGCGTTCGAGTGAATAACCGTACCCCAGCGGGCACCCGGCAGGAGAGCGTTCGGGCTCAGCAGCTGGCGACGGCCTCGGACACAGCAAAGAGGATCGCCGAGATGAGGCAGAAGGCGCTCGCCATTCACACCGAGGTCATTCGTAAGAGAGACCTGAAGATGGCGGAGATATCCGAGAGTCTCAACGCGACCATGAGGGAGGTTCGTTCGAGGCACGAATCAGTCAGGATGCAGATGAGGAGAGAGACCGTAAACAGGGAGGTCCACCTCAGGGTGAGCCGCGGTCTGCAGGCGCTCGAGGAGTTCGTCCGGGTTCTCAGGCACTCGACGGTGACGGAGAAGAGGCTGACTGAGGCGATTCGCGACCCGGTGGTCAGCGGCTCATACCTTGAAAGGGAGAGGAGGGCCTCGATGTCGGAAATGGTGAAGTCGCTCCAGAAGCAGCTGATGCAACAGCACGAGTTCCTCAACGTCGCGGCGCACGAGTTGCGAACGCCAATCCTGCCGATCCTGGCGAACGCGGAACTTCTGCGAGACAAAATCACGACGGGCTCCAGGGAACTCGACACGATATTTCGAAATGCCGTGAGACTTCAGCAGCTCTCGGAGAACATCCTCAGCGCTACGAAGATAGACAGCAATTCGCTGACGATCAACAAGGAGGAGTTCGACCTGAACACACTGATCAGTCAGATGATCGAGGACGAGGAGCACACAATCGAGATACGAAACCTTCGAATAGTGTTCGTGCCCCAGACCACTAAACTCCCGGTCTTGGCCGACGAGAGTAGGATGGGGCAGGTTGTGGTCAACCTGTTGGACAATGCCATCAAGTTCACCAAGGAGGGGCAGATACTGGTCACCTCGGAGAGGGTGGGGAAGGAGATAGTTGTACGTGTGCACGACGACGGGCCCGGCATCGACCCTCAGCTTTTCCCCGTGCTGTTCTCCAAGTTCGCCTCGCGGTCACCGAGCGGCACCGGGCTCGGTCTGTTCATCTGCAAGAAGATAATCGAGGCGCACGGCGGAACAATACACGCGAGAAACAGCTCTTTCCCTGGCAAGAGCGGGGCGGTCTTTACGTTTACCCTCCCCGCCCTCGGGTAGGGTTTCTCCCCCTCCCGTTGAGAGAGGCTTCCGGGGGGTGGAACAGGGGGTTGAAGGTGCCAGACTGTTAGGATAACTCCTTGACGAGTCGGCCGCTTCTCCCCCCACAGTTATCGGGTTAGGAGAGACTGGGAAAACCGCAAAATATTCAATACCGAATCCCAGAAGTACTAGGAAAGTCACAGAGCAATCGTCCAGTTTGCGTATATGCATCGAGAAACATCATCCCCAGAGGCAAAGAGAGATTGCGGTTAGAACAGCTCACCTGGGAGTCATGCGCCTTCTGCGTCCTAATCTCCCAACTCGCGGAGCTATCGGAGTTCGACAAGCTCGTCTACCAAGAGCACCTGAGGCTCGAGCACAACATACCGAAATACGAGATCGAGAGGTAAGGTAGGTAGGAGCGGCGCAGCTCCCGGTTTCTGCGGCCAGGACCGGCCTTCTCACTGAAGATTCTACCGAAGGGGCATCAATTTAAGCCACCCTCTGATTTCATGCAGCAGATTGCAGCCTTGGCAGCTCGACAAGACCAAGAAGGACGTCGCTTCAGTCGTCTTCGCCTTCTTCGAAGCCGGAAAGAACAAGGACCTGACCGCTCTCAGCGAGTTCCACGCCCCTCGTGACTTCTCCAAGTTCGACGAGAATCCACCATACACCAGGCAGGACTCTGATGAGGCCTTCGTCTACGAGCAGGCGGCTTTCGCCAACATCTCAGACTACGACTACAAGGTGGAGGAGTTGAGGATCGACCTCATCGGTAGCGTCGCCATCGCAACCTTCTACCTGACCTACAAGGGAATCTTCGTGAACGACTACTCCTTCGAGGGGAGGTCCGTCGGTTCGAAGTCGAGGGTGACTATGGTTTTCTCGAGTTTTCCGAACGGGTGGAAGATCGTCCACGAGCACTTCAGTCCTCTGCCAGACATGAAGGAAAGGTCGGACGCCTCGAGCCGGCGAGGCTGACGGCGGGTCAGAAGCTTCTCATCAGGCCTCGCGGTGTCACTCTTATATCTGATGGCGGCGATGTGTGGGCAGATGGAAGAGGTCACCTTCGTCGGGGAGGCTCTGCCCTTCGAAGAGAGGATCGAGCTCCCGAACTGGGCCAGGAGAGGAACGACAATCAAGGAAAATCAGAGATACCTTAGAGGCACCGTCGAGAACTTCCAGGACTTCTGGGCGAATGCCGCTAGGGAGCTGGAGTGGTTCCAGCCTTGGAGGGCTGTCCTCGAGAGGGGAGAGCATCCTTACGTGACGAGGTGGTTCCCCGGCGCCAAGACAAACATTTCTTACCTCTGCCTCGACAGGCACGTGAAGGGCTCGAGGAAAAACAAGGTCGCTCTCATCTGGGAGGGAGAGCCGCGTGACGAAGCGGGCAACCCGAGGGAGGTGAGGAAATACACCTACTACGACCTCTGGAGGGAAGTCAATCGCGTCGCTTTCGCCCTCCGAAGTAAAATCGGACTGGTGCGCGGTGACAGGGCCGCCGTCTACATGCCTATGATCCCTGAGCTGCCGATAATCCTACTCGCGCTCGCGAGGCTAGGCGTCATATTCACCGCCGTCTTCAGCGGCTTCAGCGCCGACAACCTGGCTCTGAGGATAAAGGACCTCGGGGCGAAGCTCCTGGTCACCTCGGACGGCTTCTACAGGAGAGGGAAGGTGCTGAGGCTGAAGGAGACCGCCGACCTGGCCGCCTCCTCCTCCGGGATAATCCAGAACATGGTCGTCGTCAGGCGGGTGGGCCTCGAAGTGAAGATGCAGGAGGGGAGGGACGTCTGGCTGCACGACCTGGTATCGGCGGTACCCCCCTCATCCGGTGTGGAGCCGGAACGACTGGAGAGCGACCATCCGCTCTACGTCCTGTACACCTCGGGGACTACGGGCGGGCCGAAGGGGATAATCCACGACCACGGAGGGTACGCGGTGCTGCTGCACACGACGATGAAGGAGGTATTCGACATCAGGGACGACGATGTCTACTACTGCACCGCCGATATAGGCTGGGTGACCGGCCACAGCTACATCGTCTTTGGGCCGTTAATCGAGGGCGCCACCGCGATAATGTTCGAGGGAACGCCCGACTACCCAGCCCCCGACACCTGGTGGTCGATAGTCGAGAGATACGGCGTGACTGTCTTCTACACCACACCCACAGCGACAAGGATGCTCATGAAGTTCGGCAACGACCCCGTGAAGAAGCACGACCTCTCGACGCTGAGGCTGATCCACAGCGTGGGCGAACCGATCAACCCTTCGGCGTGGTACTGGCTCTTCGAGTTCGTCGGCGGGAAGAGGTGCCCCGTCGGCTCCACGTGGTGGATGACCGAGACGGGGGGGATCATGATCAGCTACACGCCTGGAACGAAGCTTGTCCCGCTGAAGCCGGGCGCCAACGGTCCACCCCTCCCCGGAATCGATGCCGATGTCGTCGATGAGGCGGGCGACCCTGTCCCCCAGGGGAAGAAGGGATTCCTCGTGATCAAGAGGCCCTTCCCCGGAATGCCATCCCCCCCGACGGGAATGTGGGGAGACCCGGAGCGCTACGCGGAAGTCTACTTCGAGAAGTTTCCGGGTAAGGGGTACTTCTACGCGGGAGACTACGCCGTCAAGGATGTGGATGGATACATCTGGGTCGCCGGGAGGGCTGACGAAGTGCTCAAGGTCGCGGGGCACAGGATAGGAACTTACGAACTCGAGTCGGCGCTCGTCTCTCACCCCGCCGTCGCGGAGGCGGCCGTCGTCGCCCGTCCCGACCCCGTGAAGGGAGAGTCTCCGATAGCCTTCGCTGTTCTGAAGGAGGGGCGTCATCCCACGCCCGAACTCACGGCGGAGTTGAAGAGATGGGTCAGGGAGAGGTTCGGCGCCATAGCGGAGCCCTCGGACGTCTTCTTCGTCACGAGACTCCCCAAGACAAGGAGCGGGAAGATAATGAGGCGGTTGATTAAGGCCGTCGCCTCCGGGAGTCAGCTCGGCGATATCACTACCCTCGAGGATGAAGGGGCGGTCGACGAGGTGAAGGTCGCCTATCAAGAGTTCGTCAAGGCCATGGGCAGGGGCTGAACATGTGGGCCTGGGGAGATTCGAACTCCCGACCGTCCGGTCTCCCGCGAGGCTTGTTATGAGCCGGACGCTCTAACCGAATTGCTCGCGATTCGCCGCTCTGAGCTACAGGCCCTCTTTCTCTAGGGAACCGTGCTGGTTTTAAGCAGTTTTTATAGAAAACTAATTAGGGTGGGAAACCAATACTCAACCTAGCAGTGAGCGGTAAAGACATCGAGGAGGGCTTCGAGGATATCCTCGCAGAACTCGACCGGGAAGAAGCTCGTGTCAAGATACGTATGGAGATGCGCCGCTTCGGGAAGCCAACCACCGTTGTGGAGGGTCTGAAGATGTCTGAGAGAGACCTTCACGAGCTGGCCAGGAAGATGAAGAAGGGGCTGGCCGCGGGGGGGACTGTCAAGGATGGAATTATTCTTCTTCAGGGAGACCACAGAGAGAACGCGGCTAAGATCCTCGTCGAGAGCGGCTTCCCCCAGAGCTCGATCGAGATCCTCTGAATCAGTGGGCCTTCAGGCTTATCGTCAGAACCGCAAGGACGAAGAGAGATATCAAGGCATACTTCGGGTTTCTCTCAACCGTGAAGTAGAGCGCCGAAGCTAGGACTCTGAGGTAAGGTGTGACCATGAGGAGGACGATTCCGAGCGCGATGAGACTCAGGGGGGTCACCCCCTCCCCGAAGGAGAGAAGAGTTCCCCAGGCGTAGGCGAAGAAGTCGTTCCCGCTCGTCTGCCACCTGCTCGTGAAATCGACCTGCAGGGACTCGCCGGTGGCGTAGTATCCCAGCCCCACGGCTTCGACCGCGAGGCTGACCAGGACACCGACCGTCAGGATGTAGCTGATTATCGTCTCAAGGTCGCGCCCCCGAACCTTCATGCAGTTATCCCCTTGTAGAGCATCTCAACCAAGACGAGGAGAATGACGACAAGAAAGAGGCGGCGGAGGGTTGAACTCCTGATCCTGTTCAGGGCCCTCCCTCCCAGGAAGGCCCCGAGCGTCGTCCCGACCATCATGGGGGCCGCCAGGTCGAGATAGAGCAGACCCGAGAAGAAGTAGACGCTTGCCCCCGCCAGGGCGGTCATCCCTATTATGAAGCTGCTCGTGGTGGTCGAGACCTTAGGGGGCATCTTGAGTATCAATTCATGAACCGAGACCTTGAACGCGCCTGCGCCTATCCCCAGCATCCCGGCGGCAATCCCTGCCACGAACATGCCAGCCCCCCCAAGCGCGGGTCTCGTGAGCTTGTAGTTGACGTCCTTACCCAGACTCTTATCGTGGTAGCTCCCTTCCAGTTCCAGCCATCTCGCCAGCCCGTCCTGAACCACGGCCTGCGGAACCTCATCTCTGCCAAGCCTCCCGATTCCGAGGAAGGAGGTGAGGAGAAAAGCAGCGAAGAAGAAGTACAGGAACTTCGCGGGAACGACGCTCGTGATGCTGGCCCCAGCGATCGCCCCCACGATCGTGAACATCTCCAGGTACATCGCGGCCTTGACGTTGACTATTTTCTCCTTCACGTAGGAGGATGCCGAGCCGCTCGATGTCGCGATAATCGTCACCATCCCCGCCGCGATCGCGAACTTCACGGGAACCCCCAGTGCGACCAGGGCAGGCGTCGTGATGAGGGAGCCACCCAGGCCCACGAGCGAACCGAGGAGCCCCGCCAAGATGGAGATTAGCAGGACGGTTAACACGTCAACCATGTTGGAGAGAGCACAAACCCAGCCATGCTAGTCGTGGTGTTAAGCCTTGTCCGGTCCGCCCGCCCCGTGACCATCCCTTGGATTCGCTGCTAGCCCTGGAAGCGAGACCTGAGATTTCCGTTCCAGATCCGGGCGGCCAGATAGGCAGCTGCCGCTCCGCTCACGACGCCGAAGATTAGGATTGTCAGCGCGATGCTCAGGTCGCTGGGGACGAGTTTCTCGACCACGGCGGTCGCGTAGTAAGCTACCACGCCGGTCGTGGCGGAACTCAGCGAGAGGGTCGCGACGAGTCGCCCCGCCCTCGCCTCGGAGTTCCTGACCCTTAGCAGCGAAGCGTAGGCGTCTACCTGGACTCCGAAGAAAAGCGCGAGGAGGAGGCTGAACGGCGCGAGCGAGAGCTTGACCGGCGTCTGGAGTAGCCCGTTTACCAGCTCGACGTACGTCGCACCACCCCTCCCCAGTATAAGGAAGCTCAGCCCGACAAGGAGCGCCTCGAAGATAACGAGGAAGTCGGCCGTTGGGCTAGGAAGGAAACCCTTCACGAGGAAGATCATCACGCCGAAGAGGCTGGCAGTCGCGACTCTCCTCGACCTAGTAGCCAGTGAGAATCACTCCAGAGGACGGGGACATGCTCCCTTGCGGCTCAGCGTGGATGATGAGCGTTTGATTAACGTTAGTTAAAACACGCAGCCTTAATAAATCAAGGCAGCCACAAGGTGGTTCTTCCGTGCAGGCCCAGAAGGAGAGAGTTAGCTCGGGGAGGATACTTGAGGTGGCGAGCAGGCTCTTTCGCGAAAAGGGATACTCAAACATCTCGATACGGGACGTCTGCAGGCAGGCGGGGACGACCCCGCCGATGATCTACTACTACTTTGGAAGCAAGAAGGGGCTATTCAACGCGGTCGTCAGCCACAAGCTTACCGTGAAGGAGTTCGTCGACAAGCTCAGAGAAAGGACGACGGTCGGTAGCCCGAGGCGGGGGATAGTCAATTTCATAGAGACCTACCTGACCTCTTTCCCGGAGGGCGCCTTCGACCCCGGGCTCTACATGAGGGACACGGGGCAGCTGGACCGAGAGAGCGCCCAGCGGATAAACAAGGAACTGGACGAGATACACTCTATCGCGACCTCTCTCGTGGAGGCAGGCGTGAAGAAGGGAAATTTCAGGACGGTCGATGCCTCCGAGGCGGCGGACTGCCTGATCGGGATGCTCAACCATGTCGTCTTCCAGAAGATTCACTTCTCAAGGTCATCGGACCTCGATGCGGCTCAGAGTTTCATCTCCGACTTCTTCTTCAAGGCCCTGAGGTAGCCTGTCGCGGCGGCAGAGTCCCCGTCTCGACGAGACAAGCGCGGTTAACTTATAAGACGTCACCGGAGCGCCCACGAAAGGTCGGCAGACCGCTTGACGAAACAGATCACGACCTTCGAGGATTTCATAAGGCAGATTTTGAAGATAATTTTCTGGGTCCTCCTCTTTCTACCTCTGATAGGCGTGCCCGTCTACTATCTCCTAGACACCGTCTTTCATTTCGGGGTCGACGTATTCAGCCTACTGACGGTGCACCCGGAGCAGATGATCAACCTGATTAACATAGAGCCCTTCCACAGTCTCTTCATCTGGACCACCTTCCCGGGTTTCACCTTCGCGGCCCTCTTCGTGACCTTCTTCGCGATGCTCTGGGAGAGGAAGCTTCTCGCCAAGATCCAGCTCAGGGTCGGTCCCCAGTACGCGGGCCGGTACGAGGGTTTCCTCCAGATGGTCGCGGACCTCCTCAAACTACTCTTCAAGGAGCTCGTGACGCCCAACGCCGTCGACAAGCCGATTTTCTGGTCGGTCCCCTTCGCCTCGATGGCAATTGCTGGAGCCCTTCTCTCGCTCGTCCCTCTCGGACCCACGACCTACTTAGCAGACCCGCCTGTGGGCGTGATCATGATCTTCGCGATCATCGGATTCTTCCCCATCGTGACCCTTCTCGCTGGTTGGGCGAGCAACAGCAAATACCCGTTCTTGGGCGGACTGAGGGCTCTGCATCAGCTCGTCTCCTACGAGATCCCGCTCGTCCTCTCGCTACTCGGCGTTGTAGTTCTGTCTGGCACGCTCGACATAATGAAGGTGGTGACCGCCCAGTCGGGAGTCTGGTACATTCTGCTGCAGCCTCTCGGCGCGATCGTCTTCTTCATCGCTGCCCTCGCCGAGCTTGAGAGGATACCCTTCGACCTCCCCGAGGCCGACACGGAGCTTGTCTCGGGGTGGATCACCGAATACACGGGGATGGGCTTTGGTGCCGTCTTCCTCGGTGTTTACATCAAGCTGTACGCGCTCTCCGGACTCTTCGCGACCTTCTTCCTGGGCGGGTGGCTGGGGCCCTCCTTCCTCCCTCCCGAGCTCTGGTTCATAATCAAGACGTTCATCGTGATGACCGCGATGCTGCTCCCGAGAGGAGTCATGCCGCGGGTGAGGATCGACATCTTGATTCGCGCCGGCTGGGGGCGCCTGCTTGTCCTCTCCTTCGCCAACCTCTTCATTACGATGTTTCTCGTTTCGCTCGGCGTCCTGCACATCGGGGGGCTCTAGGTGGGCACAGCCTCCTACGTCAAGGGCGTTCTCGTCGCCACATGGAGTGCGGTAAGACACATTTTTCATCCCAGGATGACACTGAGGTACCCCGAGCAGAAGCTCGACCTCGAGGGGCCGGGGTATCGCTACGACCCCAAGACGGGGACGGGGCTGCCCGGCTTCAAGGGGAGGCACATCCTCTACATGGACAAGTGTACCGGCTGCCAGCTCTGCGCGATCGCCTGCGACGGCGTCGCGGTCGCGATAGAGATGCAGCACCTCCCGAAGGGGAAGCCGCAGAACAAGAAGGATATCTGGCCCGCGGTTGACTACGGAAGGTGTGTAACTTCGTCAACTCCGATAATCACGATGACTGGAATCAAGCCTATTTCCGAAGTCCAGGTCGGGGACTCTGTCCTTACTCATACCGGCAAATTCAGAAGGGTCACGAAGCTGTTCAATAGGAAGTATACCGGAAAGCTCTACAAATTCCAAACATTGGGGAACTTTGAGCCCCTGACAACTACGGAAGACCATCCAATCCTGGTCTCCGAAAGGGCGGGCTTGACTTGGAGGTTCGCCAACGAAATCAGTTACCGTACCTACCTCACAAGGCCCATAATTCAAGAAGAGCTCCGCCAAGAAGAAATTCAGTTCAGTTACGAACTTTACCATCCAACAGGTAAAGGCGGCTCGTTCACAAGCGAGCTAGTTTCTCTGAGAAGTACGCCCGAGCTCATGCGATTGGTGGGTTATTACCTGGCAGAGGGCGCATCGGACCGCTATAGGGTATCATTCGACATTCACAAGAAAGAACAGACTCTTAAACAAGATATCATGGTGTCTGCCAAGAAGGTATTCGGGGTTGATGTTTCAGAGAAACCGGACCCAGATTCTAATGGGTTAAAGCTCTGTATCGACTCTGTGCGAGTTGCGTCGTTCTTTTCGCAATTCGGTCACCATTGCGACACTAAACAATTGCCTTGGTGGATGGTCTTGCTTCCGAAGGAGGACATAACGGAAATCGTGCGAGCAGAGTTCTGGGGGGATGGCCATTACTCTAACAAACGATACCGCTACGTCAAGGCTATGCATTCGAACTACTTCACTACTCGAACAACGTCGAAGGTCCTCGCATTAGAAATGCAATACATGCTCGGTCGCCTCGGAATAGTCGCCTCCGTGAGCACCCACAAACAGAAGGGCAGAAAGCTCTGTTTCTCTGTTACAGTCCATACACCGTATGTCGAGGCGATGGGTCAGCTCGTCGGCGTCGTCGCAAAAAACAGCGAGGTGTCCCACAGTTACATTCACCTGAAGGATGGAATGATTGTATCGCCTGTAGTCAAAATTGAAACCCAGGACGTGAAGGACTTCCTCGTGCAGAATTTGGAAATAGATGGAGACAATAGCTATATTGCTGCAAATATTAGCGTCCATAATTGCGTTTTTTGCGGTTTGTGCGTGGACGCCTGTCCTTTCGACGCTCTCTTCATGACGAACGACTTCGAACTTTCTACTTACGACAAGCCGAGCCTCAAGTATTCCCCCGACCAGCTCGCCATCCCTCCGAAGACCGAGGGCTTCACCTTCAAGGTCAAGATAGATCCAGAGAAGGGGACGACAACTCATGGCTGACATTGTCTTCCTGGCGATGATGGCCGTGACTGTGGGGGGCGCAATCGTCGCCCTAGAATCGAGAGAGATAGTCTACGGAGCGGTCGGGCTCGCAGGCTCGCTCTTCGGGGTAGCGGCCTTCTTCTTCCTCCTTGACGCACCGTATGTCGCTGTCTTTCAGATTACCGTATACGTCGGCGCTGTGGCCGTACTGATAATTTTCACCGTCATGCTGGTGCGGCACGAGACGTGGATGAAGGAGGTCACCTACTCCCTCGGGAGGCTGGTCGGGATCCTGACCGCCGCGGCGATAGCCGTCTCGCTCACCTTCGCCTGGGCCGCCTCCTCCTCCCAACTCCCGAGCGTTCCAGTTCCCAGCACTGTAACCTTCTTGCAGATCGGGCAGCTGATCTCGACGAGCCTCTCGCCCGCTCTCGAGGTATTGGCCCTCGTTCTCTCGGCATCCGTCCTCGCTGCGATAACGCTCGCGAAGGTGGAGAGAGAGGAGGATTAGATAGATGAACACCCTCGCCGACTTTACATTCGTCTCGGGCCTTCTCTTCGCGGTAGGAATCTACGGTCTCATCGTCAAGAGGAATGCTCTGAGGATGCTCTTCGCCGTCGAGATAATGATAAACGCCGCAAACCTGAACTTCATCGCCTTTGACCGATTTCTCTGGTCGAATTTGCCGCTTCCGCAGGCAGCGCTTGGGCAGACGTTCGTCCTCTTCTCGATAGCCCTCGCGGCCGCCGAGGCCGCAGTCGTCCTAGCGATCATAGTGGTGGCCTACAGGCTGCACAAGAATGTGGACGTGAGCGAGCTGAAGACGCTCGGAGGTTAGCGAAGTGAATCAGCAGGGGCCCCAAGGCGATCTGCGCGAGTAGGTTATGACCTGATGAGTGTACCCTACATTCTCCTACAGACAATAGTAGTCCCTCTAGTCGCGACGGGCGTCGTCTATCTCCTCCACGCCAGGCTTGGGAGGAGAGTCGGATGGGTAGCTTTCGTCGCCCTCTTCTACACTTCAGCGCTCTTGGTTCTCGTCGGCTCCGGAATCTATGCAGGGGGGAAGCAGGTGGAGGAGTATTATCCCTGGGCACCCAGCGTCGGGTTGACCTTCGGGTTCCTGGCCGACAACCTGAGCCTTCCCGTCGCTCTGATAATGAGCCTCGTCTGCACTGCAACAGCCGTCTACTCGATGCCTTACATGAAGCACAGGCTCGAGGTGATGTTCGGCGAAGAGAGAAGTCAGCAGTACGCTCTCTACTACGTCAACTTCCTTCTCCTCGCGGTGGGGTTGATCGGTGTCTCCCTCTCCACCAACCTGATCGAACTCTACATGTTCGTCGAGCTGATGCTGATTCCTTCCTTCTTCCTCATGAGCCTCTTCGGCTACGTCGACAGGGAGAGGATCGCCGTGATGTACTTCATCTGGAACCACCTCGGGGCATTCCTCTTCCTGGCCGGGGTCATCCTTGTCTTCGCCGTGACGGGAAGTTTCGACGTCACGGCCCTCGCTGATCCAAGGCTCGTTGATCCGAGGCACGGCACCCTCGGATACTGGGTCGCCGGCCTGATCCTGGTCGGTTGGCTCGTGAAGATGGCGGTCTTCGGGCTGCACATGTGGCTTCCGTACGCTCACGCGGAGCACCCCACTTCTTTCGCCCCCATAATGGCCACGATAGTTGGGGTCGGGAACTATGTCCTAGCGCGCCTCCTCCTCAGCGAGATGCCGGGCTTCTTCCAGCCGTTCGCCTTTCCCCTCATGGTCATGGCGCTGATCACGATGGTCTACGGCGGGGCCGTCACCCTGGTTCAGGACGACGTCAAGTACCTCTACGCCTGGTCGACGATAAGCCAGAACGCCTATTCCCTCCTCGGCCTCGGGAGCTTCACCGTCTTCGGCGTCTCGGGCGGAGTCTTCTACTTCCTCAGCCACATCGTGGGCAAGTGCGTCCTCTTCTCCGTCGCGGGGATTGTCCTCGCACAGACGGGAGTGAGGGACATCAGGAAGATGGGAGGGCTGGCCTCGAAGATGCCCCTCACCGCAACCCTCTGCGTCCTCGGAACCCTGATCCTCTCCGCAGTGCCGCCGCTGAGTGGCTTCCAGGCCGAATGGATCATGTTCGTCGGGATCTTCACCCAAGGCACACTGGGAACCTCCGCCAACTTGACAGTCGCCGTCCTGGGGATAATCGGTACCACATTGACTGTCGGATACACCTTCTGGCCCCTCCGTAAGATCTTCTTCGGACCTCTCCCCCAGACTCTGGGCGAGGTTCACGAGGCGCCAATGACGATGATCGCACCGCTCTTCGCACTGACCGTGATCATGGTGGTCGTGGGGATCTACCCGGACCTCCTTCTGAAGTTCCTCTCTTCGTACGCTTCGGGTCTGCCCCTCAGGGGAGGTCTCGCATAGATAGATGAGCGAGGCGGTCTCCGCCTACTTCATCTGGGGAGTCTTCGTCGCGCCCTTCGCAGGCGCGGTCTTGGTCCCGCTGCTCCAGAAAGCTCCGAAGATGAGGGATTATGTCGCGGTCCTCTTCTCTTTCGTATCCGCGGTCTTCGCCCTCAGTCTCCTCGTCCCCACGCTGCAGGGTCAGACTGTCGCCCCGAGCGGCCCGACGAGCGTCCCTTGGATCACCGCCCTCGGCATCAGCGTCGGGGTCCTCTACGACCCCTTCACGATAATCCTCTCGAACGTCGTCGCTTGGGTGAGTTTCCTCATCATGGTGTACAGCCTCGAGTACATGAAGGGCGACAGTGGCCTGACACGCTACTGGTTCTTCATGAACTTCTTCATAGGCAGCATGCAGCTGGTCGTCCTCTCCGACAACTTCCTCTCGATGTTCGTCGGGTGGGAGGGCGTCGGACTCTGCAGCTTTGCGCTGATCGGGTTCTGGTTCACCGACGAGAAGGAGAGGTGGGTGGGGACCGTGGGGAGCATGGCCCTCGGCGAGGCGCAGGCCTACCCCCCGTCTCACGCGGGGATGAAGGCGTTCGTCATGACCAGGATAGGGGACGTCGCCTTCCTCATCGGGATAATCCTCCTCTTCATCTATTCCGGGACCTTCAGCTTCACCCAGCTGGCGCAGAATGCGGGCTGGGCTACGAGGCTGGCCCAGTCGGGGCTTCTCGTCCCGACCGCCCTCCTTATCTTCGGGGGAGCGGTGGGGAAGTCGGCGCAGTTCCCCCTTCACGAGTGGCTCCCCGACGCGATGGCCGGTCCTGCCTCCGTCTCCGCGCTGATTCACGCCGCGACGATGGTAAAGGCGGGAGTCGTCCTGGTGGCGCGGGTCGGCCCCCTCTTCTACTTCGCACTCGCCTCGAATACCTCGCTCGTCCAGCCTTTCTTCGTAACGGTCGCCTGGATCGGCGCCTTCACGGCCTTCCTCGCGGCGACCCAGGCACTCGTCGGCTTCGAGCTCAAGAAGATACTCGCCTACTCGACGGTCTCTCAGATAGGGTACATGATGATGGCGCTCGGGCTGACCGGGCTCTCGACCGACTTCGCCCAAGGGCTTTCCGCGGGGCTCTACCACTTGATGAGCCACGCCATCTTCAAGGCAAGCCTCTTCATGGGTGCCGGGGCGCTCATTCACGTTTCGGAGTCGAAGTACGTCAGCGACATGGGCGGCCTGCGCGCCAAGATGAAGATGACGTTCGCGGCCTTCCTTGTTGCGGCGGCCTCGCTATCCGGCATTCCTCCCTTCAGCGGCTTCTGGAGCAAGGACGCCGTCCTGGCAACGGCGTGGGATTCAGGACAGACCGGGCTCTTCCTCGTCGGCGCGATGACCGCGGGGCTCACCGCCTTCTACTCATTCAGGATGCTCGGGATCGTCTTCTACGGAAAGCAGAGCATGAAACTCGATGAGCTCGAGAAGGAGGGGCATCCGGCGCGAGAAGTCCCACGGCTGATGTGGGTCCCCTACATGATACTCGCGGTCGGGACCGTCCTCATCGGGGTCCTCTCCGCCCCACTCGGTCTAGAAAACGGGCTGGAGTGGGCCTCCAACGCGTACCTCGTCAGCCTCTTCCCGCGCCTCTCAGGTCTGACGGGAACCTCGGCCGGGTTTAACGCGGTCTCCTCCCTGATAGCCCTCGGATTCGTCGGCATCGGCTTCGCGATCGCCTGGACGCTCTACGTTGCCAAGAGGTACAGCGCTAGCAAGCTCGTCCACGAAGAGGGGTTCATTCACCCCATCTACACCTTTCTCGAGAACAGGTGGTACATCAACGCGGTCTACTACAGGGTCTTCGTCGATGCCCCCATCAGAGCCTCCAGGTGGCTGCTCTCCTCCTTCGAGATCAGGGGGCTGGACAGGGTCAACAATGCGGGCGCCTATCTGGGCATAAACCTCTCAGCGGCGGGTAACTGGATAGACGCGCATGTCATCGACGGCGTCGCCAATGGATTCTCACTCGCCGGTCAGGCCTTCTCGAGGACGATCCGCAAGGTTCAGACAGGGATAACCCAGCAGTACATCTTCGTCTTCGCCCTCGGGCTGGCGCTCTTGATACTGGCGCTCCTCCTCGGAGCGGGAGTCAGGTTGTACTGAGCTATCTTCTCTCCCTCCTGATCTTCGTGCCTCTCGGTGGGACGCCTTTCGTTTACTTGCTCACCAGGACAAACAGGCGAGCCGGGATCTACCTCGCCGCGGGAGTCTCCTCCGTGACCTTCCTCATCGCCCTCTACTCCTACTGGCTCGTTTCCGCGAGCCCGCCCCTGGCGGGGCAGTATGCCCTGATGGAGAGGTACACCTGGTTCAACTTTCAGTTCATCAGCCTCGACTATCTCCTGGGACTCGACGGCCTGAGCGCCCCGCTCGTGACCGTCTCAAGCCTCCTCTCGATCCTGGTGATAATAGGCTCGCGCAGGCTCATCAATCAGAACGAGGCGGGGTACTACGCCCTCCTCCTCCTCTTCGAGGGGTCGATCATGGGCGTCTTCACCTCCCTCAACCTCATAGTCTTCTACATCTTCTGGGAACTCGTCCTGATCCCGATGTTCTTCTTCATCGGCATCTGGGGGGGACCGAGGAGAAAGTACGCGGCTCTGAAGTTCATCCTCTTCACCTACTCTGGGTCTACCATCATGCTACTGGGCTTCCTCGCCGTCTACTTCGGCGTCCCGAGCCCCAGCTTCGATATCCCAGACTTGTCGGGCAAGATACCGGTCGGGCTGCAGTACCTGCCGCTTCTCGCGTCGTTCATCGGGTTCGGAGTCAAGCTACCCGTCGTCCCCTTCCACACGTGGTTGCCGGACGCCCATGTGGAGGCTCCGGCACCGATCAGCGTCCTCCTCGCAGGCGTTCTCCTGAAGATGGGTGGGTACGGATTCCTGAGAATCAGCATCGGGCTCTTCCCCCAGGCCTCTTTCCAGTACGCTTGGGTTTTCATGACGATCGGGGCAGCGACGATGTTCTACGGAGCCATCGTGGCACTCCTGGCGCGCGACCTGAAGAGGATGATCGCCCTGACGAGCATAAACCACATGGGCTTCGTTCTCTTCGGCGCCTACGCCACCGTGGTCTCCGCCAACCCGCTGGGTGTCGAGGGCGCCATCTTCCAGATGTTCACGCACGCTCTCGCGATAGGCGCGCTCTTCATGCTCTCGGGCTACGTGCACGAGCAGGCAGGAACGAGGGAGATACCTCTCCTCAAGGGATTGAAGGTCACTATGCCGAGGACGGCGGCCCTTCTCGTGCTGGGGAGCGGCGCGGCGATGGGTATGCCGCCCTTCGCGAGCTTCCTGGCCGAACTGATGGTTATCGCCGCGGGGATTTCTGCTTACTCGATCACCGCCCTGACGATACTAGTCCCCGTGATTACGAGCGGCTACTTCCTCTGGATGATCAAGAGGTCGATCCTCTCCCTTCCCGAGGGAAACAGCAAGGCACAAAGCGACATCCCGAAGCCCGACGCGCTGGCGATCTCAGTCTACTTCGTCCCGCTGGTGATATTGATCGTCTTCTCCTTCCTGATTGTTGCGCCAGCCGTTAACGTCGCGCAGTGGCTCATCAACCTCAACTCGGGGGGTGGCTAAGAAAAAAGATGGACTTTCTCTCGCTCACGATCGTCCTCCTGGCCGCGTCCTCTCTTGCGCTCCCCATCTTCCAGCTGAAAAGCGACAAGCGGTCGAAGGTTCCCGCATACATCCTGCTCGCCGTTCTGTCCGCCTCCCTCATCCTGCTGGGGGCGAACACGCTCACGCCTAGCTCAGGCACCTCTTTCGGCGGTCTGCTGAGTTCGGACGTACTCGGTGGCTTCTTCGCTCTGGTTACTGTCGGGGTGACGCTGATGGTTGTCCTCGCCTCCATCGAGTACATTCGCGGCGCGAACCGCCCGGTCTACTACAGTCTCCTCTCCTTCACCGCCCTGGGGATGGTCCTCCTCTCCTATTCGCAAGACCTGCTGATGCTCTTCATCTCCTGGGAGCTGATGAGTCTGCCCACCTATGCGCTCGCGGGTTTCGACAAGAAGAGAGTCCAGTCGAACGAGGCTTCAGTGAAGTATGCCATGATCGGGGCGATGTCTTCCGCGATAATACTCTACGCGATCAGCCTCACGTATGGGCTCACCGGTACGACCCAGATTATCCCCGCGGTGAGGGCGATCGCCGCCCCAGGGTCGTTCAACCTCGTCGCCAGCGTTGCGGTCCTCCTCTTCGTGACCGGCTTCGGCTTCAAGATGTCCATCGTCCCATTCCATATGTGGATCCCCGACGCGTATGAGGGAGCCCCGGCGACGGTGAGCACTCTCCTCGCCGCGGCGACGAAGAAGGCCGGGTTCATCGCGGCTATCAGGGTCCTCCTGGCCGTCACGACGCTCTACGTGATAACCCAGAACCCGATGTTCACGATCGCCAACGTTCTCGCCGTCCTCGCCCTCCTCACGATGACACTCGGGAACGTCGCCGCCCTCACACAGAAAAGCATGACGAGGCTCCTCGCCTACTCCAGCATAGCGCAGGCGGGGTACATCCTCGTGGGGTTCGTGGCTTACGCGTACAGCCAGCAGACAAGCTCCGACTTCGCCCAGGCGACACTTGGCATCACCGGCTCACTCTTCCACGTCCTCAATCACGCGATCATGAAGGGGGTCGCCTTTCTGGGTGCCGCCCTGGTCGTGCTCGAACTCAAGCGCGGAGACGTGCAGGCTTACGACGGGCTGGCCAAGAGGATGCCCTTCACCGCCTTCACGATCGCGGTCGCCTTCCTGGCTCTCGCGGGAGTCCCGCCCCTGAACGGGTTCTGGAGCAAGCTCCTCCTCTTTCTCTCCGTCATAAACGGGCCGTTCGCCTGGCTCGCGGTCGCCGGCATTCTTAACAGCGCTTTCAGCCTCGGTTACTACGCCTGGGTGATACGGAGGATGTACATCGACGACCCCGAGAATCCACAGCGGGTCAACGAGCCGACAACCTTCATCGTAATCTTCGGCGTGGCGGTGGGGCTGATAATCGGGCTCGGCCTTTTCCCTCAGCAGGTGATAAACTTCGCCTCAAGCGCGGTTCCCAACAT
>VBPQ01000136.1 GCA_005877185.1 Nitrososphaerota archaeon | reverse complement strand
TCGCTCGCGATCGTCTTGTCGTACATCTTCCAGGCAGATTCCTGGTCGCCAACGACCTGGATCAGTGCGTGCGGCATCGTTCCGGAAGCCTTCAGATGGAGGAGTTCTGCACCAAGGACGTTCGAGACACCGTCGAAACCGGCGAGGTAACTGGCCCTCTCCACCATCGGAGCCAAGGCCGGGTGGACACGCCTCGTCCCGAA
>VBPQ01000135.1 GCA_005877185.1 Nitrososphaerota archaeon | reverse complement strand
CGAAGTACATGTCTGTCGTCCGCCCTTCCTTTATCTCGTTCTCGTTCGCGAGCCAGAACTTCCTGTCATGCAGGTCGTAGTAGTCCGTCATTTCTGCCGCCTACCATCTCGAGGTGTGGAAAAGCTTTTTCCGTGTAGTGGCGGCTGGAGGAACGTTTTGCTGAAGGAAGAGCTGGGCCTAGTCGAGGCAAGGAGGAAGATAGTCGATTTCATCAAGAGGGATCCCGAGCACCTCGGCTCGGAATGATAGTTATGGTCATACCATGCGTTTAGTATGTAAGAAAATCATGAACGTCCATTCTCCATTCCTTCCTCATTTCAAAGGCTTCGGTCACGGCACGACGAGGATTTTCCCGCTTCGGCCCTCTTGGCGACGGCTATCGCCTCGTCCATCTTCTCGAGGGGGAAGCGGTGAGTGATAAGCGGTCTGACATCTATCATCCTGCGCCTGACCAGTTCGGCTGACCTGTTCCATGTGTCCCAGATTTCACGCCCGTAGATTCCTTCGAAGTCGGCCTCCTTCAGGTGGACATTCTTGGTGAAATTCAGCGCGGGCGTGTTGGCGTGACCCGCGACCAGAACCAGCTTTCCCCGTTTAGCGACCATCTCAAACCCTTGGACCAGCGCGCTTGAGTTTCCCGAGGCTTCGAAGACAAGTCTGGGCCCGACCCCTCCCGTGATCTCTCTGACCCTCTGTAGAACGTCGTCGTGGCCGGCGTCAATGGCGACCGTCGCCCCCATCTGTTCAGCCATCTTAAGTCTGTACTGCGATAAGTCGGTTGCTATGATCTCCGCTGCGCCCCCAAAATCCGAAGCAGTGAGATTATGAAGAGCCCAATGGCAGATTATGAAGAGCCCAACAGCAAAAGAAGTCTCGTCTGGGCAGAGCCGAATGAGAAAATAAAGAGTGCCTTCGACGAATTCATTTTCAAGCTTGGAACCGTAGTAGCATGAGTGGTTTGACGCCAACCCGAGAAGCGAGCAACCCTGTACGACCACATTAAGGAGAAGGGTCGCTCGCGCCGCGCCCCTCATGGTAAGTTCGAATTACTGGCCACCACGGCGGCCTTTCTGAGGATGAAATGAAGATCACGTTTGGAGCCGCGAGGCTGGCGGACCTTCGGTAGGTAGCCCACTGCGAAGAGGTTTTAACGACTAAGGTGCTGGTGCTCCTTGATGGTCAGCCGGTCCCTTGTCTTCTCGATCATCGTGGCACTCGCTGGCGGGACGCTCCTTACCGCCTACGCCCCGAGCCTGGGGCTTTCCGGTCGGGTGACGAACGGCTGCGAGAAGCCCGCGGGCTACACCCTGCTTGTGGCGGACGAGAACGGCTACAACGACAGCAAGCATCATTCGCACCCCTGGCCCCTCATTCAGGTTCATCAAGGAGAGACTGTCAAGATCGTCGTCTGCAATCTAGACCCCGTCTCTTCACACGGCTTCGAGATAAACAACTACGTCGACCCGGTGCAGCTGACCGCCGGCCAGTCCTTCGCCACAACCTTCGTCGCCGACAGACCCGGTAACTACTCGATGTACTGCTCGATCTGGTGCCCCGTCCACAAGTACATGCTGTACGGCCTTCTCGTCGTGCGAGCTTAGCGAGTCACGTCTGAAATGATCGTGGGCCGCGCCTTGAAAACGACAAGAAAGTCCTTGAAAATGTGAGGTACTAGGCCGAGCAGCATCCGAACAGGTACGGGAGCTACTCGAACAAGCCGAGAAGGATTACAAGGATCTTAGGGATACGACGTGCTCTTTCCGCACAAGAAAGAGGTCTACCAATACGGCGTAGACGCCTTCCCTATCCCACTGGCGAACTTGATGGGAGGCTACGACGGCGCGCACTGTATGACCGCGATGTTGGAGCGAAACTAGCTTTGCGGATCAAAACTCAGCTTCGAAAAAGATCCATCTGCGAACGACCCTCTTCGCTCGCCCACCACCTCAATCGCCGCGGGTCGAGTAGCAGCGTCTTATCTGAGATCCGACGATTCATAGAAGTCGTTCCTCCGATTCCCGCGCGCGCATCAGATCTAACCTCTTGTCCCGATGCGGGTAGCATCTTCTCGGGTGCCCTATTCTCCTACCTTTAGCTTGGAAGAATTCGTCAGCGATACCCAATCGCGAGGTATCACGAGACTGCCCACAAGAGGCAGCCACCACTCGTCTGCAAGGTCCGGTGATGCCGATTATTCCATTTCTCGGGCCGATTAACCGTTTCTCTCCCGCACGAAAAACGCCAAAATAACGACCGCTGAGAATCCTTATACATAGAAAGCAATCGAGTCGAATTTGCTGGGCCGGTAGTTCAGTTGGTACGAACGCCCGCCTCGCACGCGGGAGAGAGCGAGGAGCTCCCCAAAGTCGGGGGTTCAAGTCCCCCCCGGTCCACATTCAAGACCGCTTCATATTACGACGTGAATAGGGCGTGATGCGTGTTGTCCCGACTTCGCAAAAGGTGATAGCGCGACCGCGGCCGTGCCCGGGCGGTGACCAGATCGGACCTCTACAGCCTGGCCAAGCCGATCCTCTTCAGGCTCGAAGCTGAGAGGGCTCACGCTCTCGGCCTGAAACTGATGGGCTGGTTGCCCGAGGTGAAGCCCTCAGGAGCCGACCTCGGCATCAGAACCTCGATCGGTGAGCTGGCCAATCCCATTGGGCTGGCTGGCGGTTTCGACAAGACAGGCCTGCACCTCCGCGCCCTTTCGAGACTCGGCTTCGGGTATCTGGTTGCGGGGACAATAACCCTGCAACCATGGCCCGGCAATCCGAAACCCAGGGTCGTGAGGAATGTAAGAGAGAGGACGCTTGTGAACTCGCTGGGGTTCCCGAACCCCGGAGTCGACGAGTTCCTTCGAAACCTTTCGTCTAGCAAGCCCACGGTCCCTGTCGTCGCGAGCATCAGCGGCAGGGAGGTGGCGGAAATCGTTGAATGTTACGAGAAAGTTCAGCCGAGTGTCGCTGCTGTCGAGGTGAATCTCAGCTCCCCAAACACCCAGAGGCTCCGGGATCTAAGGGAAACCGACCTTTTCCAGAGCCTCGCAGTTGACCTGTCGTCCGCCAAGAAAAAGCCGACCTTTCTCAAGGTCCCCCCGCTCCTAGATGAACGGCAATTCGAAGATGTGCTGCGGATGGTGGGGATATGGGAGAACCATGGCTTCGAGGGAGTCACTGCTTGCAACTCCAGACCGGTGACGGAGCCGAGACTGGCAACAGGGGCAGGTGGCTACAGCGGCCCTCCCCTCTTTGCGAATCTCATTCTTGCGGTCAAGAAAATAAGAATGAAGACGCCGAAACCATTCGAGATAAACGCGGTCGGAGGAGTCAGCGGCCCCGAGAATGTGAAAGAGGCCCTCGCGGCTGGCGCTACTACCGTTCAACTCTACACTGCTCTCGTCTACGAAGGCCCGAGGCTCGTCTCAAGAATCCTGAACGAATTGACCCCGCACTGATTCCCACAGTTACATAGATTGAGAAAGCTACATTTCTGTAGCAGCAGCAAGGCCAATCTTCATCAAGCGGCGGTAGTCTTCGGCTAGGTATTCGCCCCCCCGCATGGGGTGGAATCCGGTCACAACTCGAGAAGTGCCAAGGCGATAATGGAGCTCGCCTCTTTCTGGATTAGTTTTCAGGTGGATCTAACGGCTTTCTTGCTCAGTGTCGTGCCGCAGACGACGCAGGTTGTTATCTTGGGGTTCGTGTACTCCTTCCCGCACCCCTTGCAGAACATCTTCCAGGTGATCTGCTTCCACTCTCCCTTGATGCTGGTCCCCGACAGAGGAATCCCGAGCACTTCGGCGACGTTTCTCACCGCGAAGTCGTCGGAGACCAGGTTGACCTTGTTCCCATCCTTCGAGAGGTCGAGGGCGAGGGCGAGGAGCGACTCATCCGTCTTTGACAGGGCATTGGCATCGCCCGTCTTGGCCGCCATCGACTTCACCCGCTGGAGTGATTCCACCGATGGCTCGGTTACCTGCACCCTCGTGTGTAGGAGAGAAGAGCCTATGCTCTGGTGTTTGACCTCTTCGAGCACGAAGTATGTGGTGTAGTACCTTCCTCTGCCCTGATACGGAATCCCCGCGTAGAAGGCGGTCGAATCCAAGACGTAGACTGCTTCAGACAAGTTTCAGACGCCGTTTCATTCTGTGATTGGCAGGTGTGCTTGGGTGAGCCGACAGCTCCCGGGA
>VBPQ01000060.1:19724-40377 GCA_005877185.1 Nitrososphaerota archaeon | reverse complement strand
CCCTGAGCGCCTCCCTGGTCTTGGCCGTGATCATAGTGGCTTCGATCACATACTACAGCTCCGTGATATCGGGGAAGGGCTTCTCGAGGGACTTCCTCGAGATACTGGGAATAATGTTCGGGACGACGCTCGCTCTATACCTCCTGGGCTCTTTCATCAGGATCGCCCTCGGGATATCCATCTGAAGGGACCCCTTGGCTCAGGCTTCGCAGGTTGGTTTCCCCCACGGTCTCTCTTTCCTCGCTACGATAGCCTTCGTGTCAAGCTTCCTCGGCTCAAGGACCTTCGCGACGCTGAACCCTCAGATTGTGGTGATACAACAGGGGATACACTTCCATCACTTTTGGTACGGCCTTGCCCTGATAGCGATCGCGGGCTGGCTTGGAATCGTACGGCCAAGCGAGAGGCTCTCCAGGGTCTACGCCATAGTGTACGGCCTGGGGGCGGGATTCATCGGCGACGAGGTCGGACTGCTCCTGACCTTCGGGGATTACTACTCCGAATTGACTTACGTCTCCTTTGTCGCGGCAGCCTCTTTCATCATCCTGGTGATGCTTCTTCTAAGGTATGGAGACCGTGTAGTCAAGGATGTCTTCTCCATCAGCTCCGCGGAGAGGGTCCTCCACCTCGGAATCTTCTTGGTCGGGTTCTCGGCCATCTTCTTCGCCTTTGGGCTGAACCCTCAGGGCGTCGTGGTGGCACTGGCTGGGTTGATTATGGCGGCAGCCGGGAGATGGCGAGAACGCGGGTCCGCTACACGGATAAATAACCTCGAGGCTGCGTGATTTCATTGAAGCAAGACGAACAGCTGGTCGATAATATCAGGGAGCACGTGAAGAAACGCTTCGAGGCCTCCGACAAGGAGTTTCTCTTCGGAGCGGACAGGGTGGACATAAGGCGGGTGAAGCATCTGAAGTTCGAGGCACGCAAGAGGCACTTTAGGTTCACGATCGACGAGCCCCCAGAAAGGGGAGGAACCGACGAGGGGCCCAATCCCCTCGCCTACTTCATCGCGGGCGCGGCATCCTGCCTGATGAACCAGTATGCGGTCCTCGCGATCGCGAGAGACGTCCCTATCGACGACCTCACGATCACCGCCCGCGGCCACTTCGACCGAGTCTTGGGCGGGTCGTTCAAGGAGATGATATACGACCTCAGGATATCCGGCGACGCACCGAGGGAGACAATACTGAATCTCTCCAGGGAGGCCGAAAGAATGTGCTACGCGCACAACACTCTGAGGAAGGCCGGGGTGAGGATGGTCACGAATCTCTTCCTCAACGAGAAACAGATTTCTTAGGTCCACCCCCCACCGTCGAAGCTTCCCTCCCGCTCGTAGAGAACACGTTCGTGTTGACTAGATGGTCGGAGAATTTCTGCCCCGCCGGCAGGGGAGTGATGAACCCTGCTGCGAGGTCCAGCAAGAGTAGCAGCCAGTAAACCTTGCTGACGTTGCGAACGAATGCCCTCCCGATGTTGAGAGGAGTCCCGTCGATGGTAACTACAACGAGACCGAGAAGCGCCTTCCCGAACGTCTTCTGATAGGTCAGTTCTGCGAGGGTAAAGTAGGTCAGCAAGACCAAGGCCGTGAAACCTGACAGAAGCAAGCTCAGAGGGGACAGCAGGTTAAGGAAGAACCCCAGACTCGCGAGCGGAAAGAGGACGCCTGTCGCCAGAAAGATGGGGAAGAAGACGACTGCGGCGATGAAGAATTCAACGACGCTGACGACCAGCAAGTCAATGACAAACGCAAAGACGCGTCTCAGCCAGTACTCCTGGGTTCCCGAATCCTTCGTCAGCCTATCGAATTCAGTTTCCGCCCGTTGGGGCGTTACCGCAGTTCCGCAGCTGGGGCAGAAGATCGCGCCTGCGGGTAGTTCACGGCCGCAATGGGCGCAGAACGCCATGCGTCGCGAAAATCAGGATTCTCTCGTTAAAAGGGTTCTCAAGTCAGGTCGGGGTAGCGTTCTTCCTGCCGCTAAACATCGAGGTAGGGCGAGAAAGGGTGCTAATGCAAAGGGAGATTCAGAGTAGACCTGATTCTAGGTCACCCGGCGAGAAGGTACCGTCTCTTGTACAATATCCCGTACAGATTCCCAATGGCGGTGATTTCTCGTATTTAGTTCCGCCTATGTCAGAGGGGCCGAGGGAAAGCTATTTGATGAAACTCACATAGATTGCCCTGGGCGTCAGATATTCTTGAGATAGTTGTTGGCCTCGAGCCAGTCCGCATGGGCCCTGATGTAACGCCAGAGTATGTCTGCCTTTCTGTTATCGAAGTCCCAGGGAGATACCAGAACGATGTCGTTCTCGCGTATCCACATCCTTCGCTTGAGCTTCCCCCTGATTCTGCAGACGCGAGTTTGACCGTCGGCACACTTCACGATGACTAGGTCGCCTCCCGTCAGCTTGAGCACTCTGCCGAGGAATTCGCCCTGCTCAGGCTTGACGAGTTCCTTCAGATTTGCTTCGCTTAGCACCTTTCTTTTACCCATCGGAGATCACCAAGACGCTCTCCACCGGGAGAGTGTACAGCCGGAAGATAGCTTCATCGATGCCTTCTGCTCTTTCCGTTGATTCTGAGCCTGGACCCATATCCACAGAAGGCTCCCACCTGGCTGGGAAGGAGGTTGATGCCCAGCATAGTCTACCACTTTCAGTAGCCGGGAGCTCGGTCCCATCTTACGGAATTTGTTCAATTTCTCTATCCTCACTCAACAATATCGCAGTCACAGAATCAGGCAGTTTTTCGCTGCCGAATCGATATGACGATGAATTAAAGATAGCTACAGCGGCGTCGCTCCGATATATAAGCCTGAATAGCCCCTCTTCGGCCGTCTTTGCCCTAAACTTTCTCCACGCCCCTTGGTCGATGTCTCTGACAGTCAGGATTTCTTTTCGCACGACGTACAACATGTTTTACATGGTGCTAAGTGCTTCCAGAGGTGACTCTCCCATAGGATTATGCATGATTTCACCATGCGACGCAGTCCACATCTGAACAGATGACAACCCTCACCAGATGTTTCAAAACGGAGGCGAGAAGCACTTGCTTGTCGTCTTCCTCTAGTACTCGCATCGAGGACGGAATCCACTTGGTATCGTCTGGGAAGGCTTCAATGGAGCGTGGCCGTTGGTAACCCCCGCGAAACTGAAGGTCTGCGGGAGTCAATCATCGTTTGGTTCTGTTCATTGAACGAGCCATGCCCTCGCATAGTATGCGGCTTACCACGTGCTCTTCGCCACGCCAGAAATTTCCCTATCCTTAGTCACTACGACCGCATCTCTTTCCAATGCCAGCGCCGCAATCATGGAATCAAAGTATCCCATCCCCCTCTCCTGAAGCACCGCGGCTTCCTTAAGTGAGGCCAGTGAATTGCACACGACCTTATCGGACGGAATCGTGTACGCAAGCCAGTTGAGAGCGTCCTCCCTCTCTTTCGCCGTAAACCCTCTTCCCTTGATTACCAGGTCGAATTCGACCGCGGAAGTCAATGGCAGGAATGTCTCCAGATCCCGCTTGACCGTGTCGAGATGGCCGAAGGCTTCTTGGTGGAGTGAGTCTTTGGGGTTTAGAGCCCCCACCAAAACCATCGTATCTATTAGACGCATGAAGAACTCATTTTGCTGCTTTTGGAAGTAACCTATCCTCTTTGTGTTCCTCTTCCTTCCATCCAGTCAATTTCTTGACGGCCACGCGTTGAAGCTTATCGAGCAAAGCAGTTGAATCGCGGAGCTCGACGATTCCCTGACCCTTCACCTCCACCAGCAGCGTGGACCCGGACCTGATGCCAGCCTTTACTCTAATCCGCTTCGGGAGCACCATCCGGCCCTTCTCGTCGATCTTAACGGGTTCGATCATTGTCTCGCTGTAGCGGGAACTCCAATATTTGAAGCTTGTGGGACTACCTTCATCAAATATCCACAATTTCCATTTTGTGGGAAATTGGTAGAAACCGACCACGGATCTGTAGACTAGGGAAGCCCAAGAGATCAAGTTCGTGGAAGGCTGTTAAGCGGGCCGTTGGTATCCGCACCCTTTTGGATCCGTTTTCTCGACCCGAAAAGCAGTCTGTCTTGACCATAGTACTTCCTTCTCCGTTTTGGGTACGATTGCGCCACTGTGGTTTTCGAATCGACGAGACGGCGCTTGATCTGATTCGCAAGCCAATCTACCGCTTGCTAGGCCAAGAGTTCGAGCCGGAAGGGATGTAATTAATCATTTAAGCGATCCGATATATCGTATCGTGAAGGATAGTTTTGCAGCTTGTCAGACTCTTTCGACCCTTCCGATTATGTGCACAGAGTGCAGGGCGTGCATATCGAGCATGGGGAGCACACCTGAACGCATCACGAAGTCAAGGATTGGCATCTCGTTCGACAAGGACGTGGTGTCAGCGCTAGACGAGCAGGTGAGACTTTCGCCCGACCTAGCCGCTGACAGGAGCGAGATAGCGAACGTCGTCGTTAAAGATTTTTTCAGCCGACCGTTCGACCACAGGGCGAAGACAAGGGAACTGGTTACGTCCAATCGGGAGGGCGACATCAAGCTGTGATGCCTGGCAGAAAGCTCCAGAAACATGCGAAACAATTCTTTAGGCATATAGACACACTACAGAGCATCGCCCTCGGCGCCGAGGTTGGTGGCGGCGGAGATGAGAGTGGCCCTGTTGAGCGAGCGGGCAAGTTCTTACCTCACCTGGCAGAGCGGGATATCATGGGGTTCGTGGACCACATGACCTACATTGCTGGCGTAGATTATTTCATGCAGGGGAGGGTCTCGGAGAGGACGACCTGGGGTGATAACTTGGCTTGCCGCGTGGTTGAAGGCAAGGCAGGTCGGTTTCCCCTTGGGACCGCTCCTCGACTCTGCAGGGTCATTTTGAGCTTGAAGGAAAGCAGGGGACCTGGCCACTTCTCAATGTCAGGCAGCTGTGACTGCCTCAGAGAGCAGCCCTTCCCCAGACGCGATGAGCCTTGCCGGCATGTCATAGCGCTCCTCGTAGCATGGGTGAGGAAGCCGGAGCGGTTTCAACCTGACAAAGCACTGGCGGAAGCGCACCCTGCAGAGGAGGACTATGGATACGATGACGAAGGCGAGGAGATCGAACGAAGGCTGGAACTTTTCGAGGACGAGCTAGAAGAGACGGCCTCCTCGCTCCACGGTGTGCTCTCTGCCTTGGGATCGACCTCGAGGCTCGACGACATGGAGTTCCTCCAGAGGCTCTACTCCAAGTTGCGGTTGAGCCTGAGTCAGACGACCTTAGACGAAGCCGCGGCAGGCTCTCCGGTTGGGGAAGCCTTAGTCAACCGGTCGATTACGGTGGAATCGCTAAAGAATCAAGCCCCGATGTCATGTCAGTACTCAGGCGCTCTCAGCTCCATGGCGGTGACGATCTTTGCGATGGTGGACAGCAAGTACGGAATAGGTGCGTTGGGTCTCTTCTACAGCTCTCTCGTATCGGTCACCGGTAAGGTGTTGGAGAACTTGGTAGCGGGAGTAGGAACCACGCCTCGCCGTCGGGCAGCGACGGGAGAGCCCCATGCTCGCGAGGCTGGGGCGGACCCGCCCTCCGGACCAATTCCTCGATTGCCGATTCCGACCGGCCCCACATCAGCATCTGTGGACTCTAGCGTCGCTGTCCCCTCTGTGGCTTCTTCTAGAGTGCCAACGATGCCAAAGCCGGGCGCACACGGACCTGTTGCGCAGGGATCAGTGAGAAGGAGCTGGGACGCCGTGATAGAAGGGCTCGGGAGTTGAGATTATGGTCGATGAAAGACAAAGCGAGATCGTGATACCGCAAGAGACAGCCGAAGAGAAGGTCCGCAGGGTGTTCTCCCCCTACGTGGTCAGGAAGGAGCTCCTGCAGTCGCAGGAGATAAGCAGGCTCCCGCGATTCATCTCCGAGTACCTGATGTCGAAGTTTTTCTCAAACAACAACGAGCCCAGTCAAGAGGAGATGAAGAAGCTCTCCGACTTCGTGGCGGTGCACTTTCCAGAGATGAGGGACAGAGACAAGATACTCCATGACATAATGACATCCGGAACCTACACGTTCATGGACGAGTTCAAGGTGGAGACAGACATCAAGGCGGCCACCCACCGGCTCATCATTCCTTGCCTGAACATAAGGGACGCCAAGATACTCTCGACGATCTTGGACGAGAACGTCGACCTGCTCAGGTCAGGTATGTGGGGAATAGCGACCGCCAAGTATGTGCCTGAAGAGGGTGACGGGCGGGGAGCCAAGGGCAGGGGCGGTCCGACGGAGACATCCCCCATTCTGATGACCAAGTTCACTCCATTCGAGGTGGTGAACGTCAGGCTCTCTGACTTCGCTTCCAAGAGGAAAGAGTTCAGCACGCGCGAGTGGATAGAGCTGCTTATCACGAGCGTAGGGCTGAACCCAAGCGCTTACAGCGAGCATCAGAGACTTCTCCTACTCTCAAGGCTTGTTCCCCTCGTCGAGGCCAACTCGAACCTCCTCGAGATAGGCCCCAAGGCCACTGGGAAGACGTACCTCTACAGGAACATTTCATATTCGACAAGACTGATATCCGGCGGTAGGGTCAGCCCAGCAGTCTTATTCTACAACATCTCCACCAAGGCAGTCGGAGAGATTGGAATAAGGGACTGCGTGGTCCTTGATGAGATGAACAAGCTGGCATTCGTCAATGCGGAGGAGATGGTGGGAAAGCTGAAGGACTACCTTGTCGATGGGTTCTTCGAGAGGGGGCCGAAAAAGGCTAACGCGAAGGCCTCCATCGTCTTCATGGGGAACATGGAATTCAGAGGCTCATCGTGGACGACTGTCGCCCCGGAACCACACGAGGTGATCAACGCGCTGCCCGCCTTCATGCGCGACTCAGCGATGCTCGACAGAATTCATTGTTTCGTCCCAGGGTGGGAACTGCCCAAGATCTTGCAGAGCAGCGAACACCTCGCGAGGGGGTATGGCATAGTGGCTGACTACTTGTCAGAGTTGTTCCATCAGATGTCACTGACAAGCTTTACCGACATAATCAACGAGAGGGTAACGCTGGAAGGGAGTGGAAATGCGAGCGTGACGATAAGGGACGAGAAAGCCATAAGGAAGCTAGCTTCTGGTATGCTCAAGCTCCTGTGCCCCGACAGGAACTGTAGCGATGCTGACCTGTCTTTATGCATGGATATGGCGGTCGAGGGAAGGCGGGGGGTGAACGACCTTCTTCACTCGCTTTCGCCTAACGAATTCGAACAGAAGCGCTTTTCGTACTCCCTCGGAATGCCGAGGATATCATAGTTGTCCATTTAGGAGCCAAATCCATACCCATTCTTGTAGTATGGATAGCACCGAAACCGGTTCCGCTTACCCCATTCCACTATTACTACTGGAAACGGCCCACTTCGAGGAAGCGACGAAAGATGGGGGTGACTAACATACCGCCGGAGATGAGGCTGGCGCTGATCCACAGGGTCATCGTGCCAGACGAAGAGTATCCGAAGGAGTATGCCATTCTGGTGACTGATAGACGGTCAATCTTCATTCGTCAGGAGAAGACGAGGAGCAGCTTTGTCCTTCGTGGCGAGATGAGGTACGGGACCGCGCTAGTGACCGATGTGATACCGAAGACTCTCGAAGACTATGCACAAAGCACTTTGGAATCATTGACGGCTGACAGTGCGAACCTCACAGTTCCTCATGAGGCGCTTATCTCTCTAGTGATGAGGAGGGAGGAGCCCAAATTCCGTGCCCGCGACTTTTTAATCTGGCTAACTATGAGAAGGCAGGGGGAGATATTCCAGGTATACGACTTTGAGATGAATTACCGGCCGAGCCCGAACCGTGAGACCGGAATCAGATTCTACATGGTGCCCTTGGGGGCGTATTTCAAGCCTAGGAGACAAACCAAGAGCAGGGAAACGGTCCTCCGCGAATACGCAATGGATGCGCTCGAGATTTTTCAAAAGGTCTTCCCTGCTGGCACCATATCCTTGTAGCGTTATGGGACGGGTCCCAGGGAGCTTGTGCCCGCCGGTCGTTGGACCTTCGAGAGCCCAGCCTGCCGGGTTCTCGTCCAAGCGACCGCAACTTGTAGAAGATATCAACGGGCCCGGTGGGGCTTACTAACAGGGTTCAAACCCTACGGGAAGGAGAATCAAGTCCTGGGCGGCTCTCTTACGACACATAGACAGGCTTCCGGTCGTCAGAAAGGTAGGGCCGGTCCTCTTCCATGGCATTCCTCTTGAGCTGACCGCACCTGAGGCAGCGACAGACCAACACGATACCGTCCCGGAATTGGACATAATGCTCTGTCCTAAGTTTGCATCGTTCGCAGCTCAGTTTGAGTATCTGATCGAGGAGCAAACGCCCCACGCTTGCGCCAAATCGGCCTACGCTTTCTTAAAAGCTCTCCGAAGGCCTTCCTCCATAGAATTGTTAATATTTCAATCCCAAGCGTTCCAACTGCGCAATGGGTCGCATCGAACTTGACACGCTGGCAAAGAAGTACGACCATCGCATCGACGTCTCCGAGGGAGACAGTGATCACGTACTTTGCAGAAAGCATTGACATAGGCAAGAATCAGTTTGTCACGTTTGCGCCCAGGTATCGGGTTTCCGGCTCGTCAAAGCAAGAAGCCAAAGGAGAAATCCTGACCTTTCCCAGCCGTATAGCTAAGAAGATAACTCACTATATTCGCACCTGAGCTCGCCGGAAATGGCAACCCACGGCAAGAGTAGAATTTGATGCGATCAGAAGGCTCAGCGGAAACATGGGATGAACCGACCTGACGGCGCTTGAATACAGGCGGGCCAACAGACAGTATACGGCGATTCCCAGGGACGAGGTCTGGCGGTTCGTGGACTCGAGGGAGAAGCTCTATGTGGCTTTCCCGATGGAGAACGGCTACCCACACGTCACACCCGTATGGTTCTGCATCCTAGACAAGAAGCTGTATCTCAGGACGCAGGATTACAAAATGAAGACGAGGTTAGCCAAGGCGGGTAAGGCTTGTTGTACTCTGGACGAGGGGAGGAGATACGTCGAGTTCCGCGGCGTGGTCATTTGGGGAAGAAGCCGAGTGGTGACGGATCAGAAGCTCATCGACAGGATAGAAAAGATCATGCGTATGAAGTACAAAGAGCAGCAATGGAGAGCGTCCGAGATGCCGACTTGGTGGGTCCAGGAAAGGAAGTATGAAAAGAGGGCCTATATCGAAATCACGCCGACAAAGATATCTTCGTGGGACAACAGCAGAATTCATCGACTTTCGGCGCAAAAGGCCAAGCCGCGTGGAGTGTCAGGAGCCCATCGCTGAGATGTTTCGAGAGAGTTCGATATTCTCGATCGGAAATCTCGGCGACAGAATTGGACTTTCGGTTTCCTTCGCCATTCCTTGCTTCATGAACTCACCAGGCAAGTACTGGTGCATTCATACCGCCTCGTGTGTCGTTAGTGCAATGACAGCGGTAGCATCCCGTGCTGATAGCAGAGAACTAGGACAAGCTCGCGGAGAGGGTCATGAGTGTCGTCGAGGCACTCGGCTCCTGTATAGTGCAACCCCGTCGGCAGACTACCGTTTTGACATTGAGAAGGCGATAATCTGGGGACGCCTGACCAAGTCGGGGAGAGGTTCCAGAGGTACGCCGACTTTGGCTGCCAGCGTTCCGAGCTAATTCATGGACCATCCGAAGTACAGCTCTCTACGGCTCTTCTCCTCATATGTCCTATAGACTGACGAGTGGAACGACTTTCTTCGCTATGGAACCCTCAGGAGGAGGCGAGGGCGATACGTCTGGCTCTTCCTTGCGGCAGGGAGAGCCGAACCAGGTCATCCCTCGGACTACCTCGGGGGCTACCATTCAACCCTGACCATCTTCAGGGGGTGGAGGACACGTAGTCCCGTGCCCTCGTTTATCTGCGTGGAACAGACACTGCTCTCTGTGGCCGCGATCCTGCATCCGCTCGCCCTGAATAGCTGGAAGAGCATCTGCCCAACTGCCATCGAGAGGTCGTAACCAAGCGTACCGCTCTTCATCCCGAAGGTGCCCGCCATTCCGCAGCACGTCCCTGTCTCCACGACCTTCACCTGATAGCCCGCTCTCTCGAGGAACTTGATGGCTGACCTCCCCTCCGTCAGACTCCTGTCGTGGCAGGAGATGTGGAAACCGACCGGACCCCCCGCGTCCACGCCTACCTTCAGGCGCAGCCTCTCAAGCTTGCCCTCTATGAACTCGAAGAACGGGAAGGACTGCCCCGCTGCAATCGCGGACTCTTCCGCCGGAACGAGCTTCTGGTAGGGGCCTCTCATCATGTATACCGCGGTAGGCTCCGTAGAAACTATCTGGTACCCCTCTCTTAGGTACGGTTCGAGTAGGCGGAGGTTGTACTCGGCTACCTTTGCTGCTTTCCTAACCTCCCCGTAGGAAATGTACGGCATGCCCGACCACTTGAGCCTGGGTAGCGCGACCGAGTACCCCAGGAACCGGAGTATCTTCACTGCCATTACTCCGAGTTCCGGGTCGTTGTAGTCAGCGTAGATGTCCGGAAAGAATACAACCTTCCCCGATGTCCCGTCTCCGTCCGGCGCGCCTTCAAGCCTCTCCCTCAGCCTTCTCCTGGCAAAAGTCGGTAGCTTCCTCCTCCTGTCCACTCCGAAGACCTTCTCCATCATGTACCTCGAGAACGGTTTCTTCATCACCCAGTTCGAAAGGGGAGCTGTCGAGCTGGCCAGCCAAGCGAGCGTCTCAGACGAGGCGAAGAACCAATTTGCCCTCATCTGGCCTTTCCTGTCGACCTCTTCCTGCTTCACCTTCGCTATCATCATCGGGATGTCTATGTCGATTGGGCAGATCTCCTTGCAAAGGCCGCATGAGATACAGAGGTGAGAGAACGTAGCCTCGTCGAGGCCATGGACCTCAGCTGTCCAGGGTATCCCTATCGGCCCCGGGTAGATGTGGCCGAAGACATGACCTCCAAGTATCCCGTAGGTCGGGCAGATATTCATGCAAGCGCCGCACCTTATGCAGTTGAGTGCGTCCGCGTACCAGGGGTCCTCCGCCATCCTGCGCCTTCCGTTGTCAAGAATTATCACGTGCATCTCCCTCCCGTCTGAGCTTCCAGCGAACGGGACGTGTTGGGTTATCGCGGAGACGTATACCGTCATCTTCTGTCCCGACGCGCTTATGGCGTGGCCGGAAACAAGGCTCGCCACCTCCTTCCAGGAGGGGACTATCTTCTCTCTCCCTATGACCACTATGTGTATCTTGGGCGAGCTCGAGACCAACCTGCCGTTCCCCTCGTTCGTCTCGATCACGACAGTCCCCGTTTCTGCGACACCTATGTTCCCACCAGTGACCCCTATCTCGGCTGACAGGAAGATGGGCCTGAGATATCCCCTGACACCCTTCAGTATCGCGACATGCTCAGCTGGTACGCCGAGTCCCAGCTCCCTGTTGATTATCTCAGCAATGTCATCGACGGACTTGTGGGCTGCAGGCGCGACCAGGTGAATTGGCCTCTCGTGGGCGAGCTGGACGATCAGCTCCCCAAGGTCAGTCTCTACGCACTTCACCCCCCTTCGCTCGAGCTCATGGTCGAAGTCAATCTCCTCTGTCGTGAGCGACTTCGCCTTTATTATCACGTCAGAGTTTGCCCTTCTCGCCACCTTCTCCACGTAGTCGACCACGTCCCTGCCTGTTCTTGCTAGCAGGACCTTCCCCCCATTCTTTCTGACCTCTTCTGCGAACTTCTCCACGAGCGTCTCATCGCGGGAAGAGAGAAGCTTGATCTTCCTGTTCTCCTCCTTCATCTCTCTGATATCCGTCCCGTATTTCTCGATAGCATGCCTCCGGTTCTCCCTGGCCCTTGACATCGAGGACCACATCTTCTTGGAGAAGCCAGGGTCGCCGAGTACAGCCCTGACCTTTGATACGAGCTCTTTCCTGCCCGTCATATCCATCCCAGCACCACTACGAAGACGGCATGCGGGCCGTGTACCCCGAGCAGTAGCCTGCCCTCTATGTCAGCGGTCCTGCTGGGCCCTGAGATGAATGTCACCACGGGCCTCCTGCCAGGCACGCTTCTAGAGACCCTGTCTCCAGCCTCTGCCATTCCACGCTTTAGGTCGGGAAGAATCCTGCTGGCTGAGACGATGGCTATATGGTTGATTGGGAGAGATGAGGCAAGCCTGAGCGTGTCGTCGTATGCTACCTCGATGAGGGCGCCCGTATCGGCCACACCGTACTCCGCCCACGTGATTCCAAGGTCCGCCTTCTGCAGAGCCGCGAGCGCCTCTCTAGGGCGGAGCTCCTCCGCGACTATGAAACTCGAACTCAGCGCCCCCTTGACCAACTGGTTGACCTCCGTCGGCAGACCTGCCAGGACGGTCAGCGAGGGAGAGACCCTCTCCACAAGACGCCTAAGCGCCTCGACCGTCTCTTCCCTCGTTTTCACTGCGACTGGTTCAGCCTTCAGCTCCCGGAGCGATTCCACGAAGACATCCTGGCTTGCCATCTCTCGCTCTGCGGCTCCGGGCCTTCCAGGCTGGGGCATCACTTCAGCCTGTATCTCCGGACCCTGACGGTGTTTGACTCACCAGAAACGCAGAATGACTGGCAAGGCGTTAAATATTCTAAGAAGCGAGGTCGCCGGGACTTCCGAACAATTTTTGTAGGAAATTCTCCCAATTCAGGTTCTCACGTCTCGGATGTGGTTTGCACCGATTGACATATAACCAGTCTTCTCTTCGCTCTGGTGTTTTACCATGCCCATGATTGATGTTTACGCTCCTACAGACCTTTTCCCGGCCGGCACCGACGGTAGGCTTGGCAAGGAGCTAACGATGGCCGTTCTCCGTGCTGAGGGCGTGGCAAGGCCCGGCCCCTTCCATCTGGACAACACAGCTGCCTTCATCCACCGAATGGACCCGCACGCGGTTCACACCGCAGCCACCGAATCCGCCCGCACAGTGCGCGTTCAGGTCATCACGCCTCCAGGGGCGCTGAACCGCGAGGGTCAGAGGCAACTCGTCAAAGAGGTCACCGAGATTGTGACCAAGATCTCCGGCGACCCGACCCAAGCCCGTCGCACCTGGGTTATACTCACTGAGGCAACAGAGGGGGGTTGGGGCCTCTCAGGCACGGCCTTCGGCCGTGAGGAATTCGCGGCACTTGCCGCAAAGGCGGCAGCGGCGCGCGCGAAGTAAGCAGACGATCAGCCTGGCTCCAGCCCTACGGCGGGTGGAGCGAAAGTAATTGCGGCCGCCGCGACTTCCGACTACAAAAGTGGTCGGAAATTCATAAGAATACTACCAAGGCATACCCAGAATCGGTCTCGGTGAAATCGGCATGCCAAGATTTGTCCTTGTGCCCGGAGCCTGGTTGGGAGGGTGGGCCTGGAAGAAGGTCGTCCCCCTGCTCGAGGAAAGGGGGCATGAGGCCTGTGCCGTCACCCTGACGGGAATGGGAGATAGGGTCCACCTCGCCTCCAAGGAGGTCGGAATTGAAACCGCGATTCAAGACGTTCTGAACGTGATAAAGTACAACGACCTCGACAATTTCATCTTGGTAGGACACAGCTTTGCCGGGAAGGTCGTGGCAGCTGTGGCTGACCGCATACCGAAAAAGGTCAGGGTTCTGCTCTACTTGGACGCCTTTCGGCCCATGAAGGTCAGAACACCGCAGGGGGCTTTCGACCCTTCGGAGTTCGGGCCCCCGCCCCCGGGCAGTTGGACTATCCCTCTGACTGAGGAAATCCTCGACAACATCGGAAAAGACGTCAAAGGTCCTGACCGAAAGTGGATCATGTCCAAGGCGACGCCCTGGCCAATGAAACACTCGACCGATTCCGTGACTCTCTCTGAGAACTTTGACACGGTGAAGAGCGCCTACATATTCTGCACCGGCGGCGGCGACGGAGAATATCTCGACGAGATCCTGAAAGGAAAGTGGGGAAAGCTTGATGGTCCCCACAAGGTAATAGAATCAGGGCACTGGCCGATGATAACGAAGCCAGACGAGCTCGTCGAAGACATGCTCTCTCTGGCCGGCGGCTCCGTGCCGTAGCGTTCGAACTCTCACATCTCGGCAAATGAAGGGAATCCTGGGCCGACCCAACCCTCGCTGGGCGAGAAAATTCAATCGAACATCTCATCGGTCTAAGGAACGCTTGTAGCAGGGTCAGATGAACTGATCTGCGGTCGCCGGGATTTCAACCCGAATTACTGCCAAGAAAGCTTTCCAAAACGAAAATACTCAGATTTGCGCCTCTATTGATGAACAGAGGTCACATTGGGGTATTAGCAAACGGGCCCGGTGGGATTGGTCAACTCTCCTTGACACTATTTCGGGCCCGACCCGGATAAGGTCGTGGTGTCAGGCACCTCCAGATTTGAACCCACGACCTAGTCGGTGACCGAACGGTTCCGTGGATCACCTATCGCCGTAACGGCGCGGGTTCGAATCCGGCCCGGGGCATTAACCTTGCGGGTTCACTTCCCCCACCGCCCTCGAATCGGGGCTGGTTCAACATGTCATCCACGTGAATAGGAATGTCGTCAGTCGAGTTCGGCGGGTCGGATTAGCGCCGTAGGCTATAACCGCCGTCGCGGGGATTTCAATCCGCGTTCCCAGGATGAAAGGCCCTAATCAGGAGCCAATCCTGTCAGCCAAACTCCTTGTCAAGTCTTTCCAGAGCTATTCTTGCCAGGTCTTCAAACCTCAGTTCAATCGTTTTGATGCCCTTCACCCGGCAACGACTCATCAATTTTTTGTCTAGGCTTATGAGAACATACTTTCCACTATTCGCTGATTGTACCAACTTTGCATCTGAGACAGGGTTCCCGAGAACCTCGGTGGCTTTCTCCGTCTTCCAGCCTGCATCGAGTAGATAATCGCTCATTCCAAGCACCATCTCGTCAAGGAGCACTATCGGTCTTTCTGCTGTCATATTGGGACACGAAAGACCCTGCTTCTTATACCTAAAGCCGTGGTTAGCCGACGGCGCTCGGCAGGGGCGCCGAGCTTCCAGCCTAGGTCTGGCATCTTGTCATGTAAAAGACGTCAGTCGTACGGGCCAAATCGCTCTAGGGGTCGTGAATAAATATCGTAGACCAACCTTCTGGCAACTGCCCGGCAAATTCAAAGTGGTAGTGGAAGAATGTTCGATGCGTCTTATATGCAATTCTCGACCTGAAGAATGCAATGGAGAGGTCGATTGCTCGGCCCACAGGGTCTTCGCAGTAAGATTAAGGCTCTCATCCTGCTCGTCACCTTGGTTATTGCATTTTCTTTGGTCGCTCCGTTCGCCCGTGCTGAGACAGTCGTCGCAACCGTGGGCGTAGGATCTCGTCCCTTCGGTGTAGCCTACGACTCCCTCAAGGGCGAGGTCTTCGTGATGAATGATGGCGACAACACTGTAGTTAGTTTCCCCATGCCCTCTGCGCAAGCTTCGGCGTCATCGGCCGGGACTGAGCTAATAATTACCGCCTACAGCGACGCAGGTCTAACCACACCGACATCTCGTGTGCAGCTCGGGGGAAGTGTTTACCTGGTGGTGAGTCTTGTAGACCAGTCTGGGAACCCAGTCGTCTGGAACTATCCTGGCGCTGTTCAGATCTCGCTTTCGGTCCCAGCTGGTTCTCTGAGTGCCACCGTAGTCTACATCACCTTCGGCAACTCCAACACTGCCTCCAGCTTCGGACCTGTGGTGTATATTGCTCCATTCAAGCCGGGTGCGCAAAGGATAGGGGCATCGACCGTTCTGGCTGGTATAGTCGAATCCACGACAATGAAGATTCTCGTGCTGCCGGCTAGCGCGGTTAACTGAACGCCCAAATTCGAATGCTTGTTCGGTGATGGGTCGGTCCCGGTTGGACCGCGGTAGTTTGGCAGGACTAGGGCGGCGGAAAGGTTCTTCTCGACAAGTCGCGAGGACGCGTGGAGATGGTAGCCTCACCGGATTTTTTGACGTAAGACGGACGATAGGAAAGAGCCTCGTAAGACAAGGTCGAGCGGTCTTGGGGCAACTCAATCACTCTGAGTTATCTCTTGGGCAGGATTCTACTGAGAAGTTCGCATGCCCCAACTAGGAACTATATCACGGTAGAAGCTTCTGTAATATAGTTTCAGCACGCTTTTATGTACTCATAACACGGAAGCTCGTGACGGAAGAAACCTCTGGAAGATTATCATGGATATCGAAGCTCCGACGTATCTTCCTACTCGTCCTGCTATTTCAACCATTCTCGCTAATCCCGCTCCATACTCCTCCTCTGGACGCCAGCCCGCCTGGCACCGGGCCTTCTAACCAGCCGCCGCCAAAGGTATTGCCGCTTCAGCAACAACCCCTTCCTCCGGGAGTCGTTTCCTACCAGAATACGTGGAACAACAGTAAGGCGCTCTCTTGCACCGTTCCACGTCCCATCCCTTCCCCCCTCGCGCCTGTCACCGGTAGCTGGCCGATCAGCCTGAAGATCCCGACACTTCTCTTCATGAACACCCCCACGGGAGGATACATCACACACAGCTACGTTATCTTCCAGAACGGCTCCTTCGCAGCCTCCGACAACGCTGGGAACAGGCTTGGCTGGAGCGGAATGGGCGGCCTTCCTGCCGGCGTCGTATCAGTAACCCTATTGGCCAACAGCACGATTGCAATTCAGCGCATTGTGGTCATCAGTGGCGGCAAGGTGGCTGCCAACATCAGTGTCTCCTACTCTGAAAAGTACCAGTACTGCCAGCCCGCGGGGCTGAAGGTCAAGATCAGGGGAGTCGCAAACTGGGTGACGGGCAGCGGGACGATCTCGATTCCTTTCAAGAAGGCCGCGATCAAGACCGCCCCCAGCCGCGCCTGGTTCGGGAACACCTCGGGGACAGCCTTGGGGTTCGATTGGAGCGACAGTCTGTCGTACACCCCATCGTTCAGCTCCGGGACGAGCACGCTGTCCTACAGTGTGGGAACGAGCTTCTCGATCGACCCGTCAGTAATCGGACAATCAACTATTTCGAACTCGCTAGACCTAGGCTATGAAGGGCGGATCTTCTTCGCAAACGGGTACTGGTGGGCGTTCTACTTTGACGGTTCAAACTACGGGTATCGGACGAGCGCCAACGGCACCAACTGGTCGTCGGAGACAACCATAGCCACGAGCGGGGGGAAGGCTACGAACTGCGAATCCTTCACCATCTCAGGCAACACCGTCCTCTACGCAATCATGTCGTCGTGCACCGCAAGCGGCACTCAACTGTATTTCTACTACAACACCGGGAGCCTGAATTTGGGAAGTATAGTATGGGGGACAGAGTCGCTGGTCCAGGTGACGGGCTACGCATGGGGAGGCCCAGACCCTGCCATCGCGGTCGATTCCAACGGCAATGTTTGGCTCTTCGCCAACTACTGTGACACGAGCGGGTGCCCGACCGGTTCCCATCTCTACGGCGAAGTCTATGAGAAACCCAATGGAGGTTCTTGGTCGGCTTCCCTAACCGGACTCGCGAACTACTTCTACGGACAGTTTGTCGTGCTTACAGCCGGCAAGATCGCGCTGGTGGGTGGTGCGCAATCCGGGACGTGCGGCCTCTGTATACGCACCTGGAGCGGTACATCTTGGGGTTCGGACTCCTCAGACCTTGATTTCATATGCATGCCAATGTGCGGACTTTCGGCCATCGGCGACACCGTGCAACTGGCGGGCCAATGCTATATCTCTGGTTCCGGCAATTGTCTTGGCTTTGCTACCTATGCGTACGGTTCCACCGGCTGGACCACCACCAGGATCATTTCTTCCTCCAGCGTCAAAGCCACGACACTCAGCGGGGACGGTTCGAACACCTTGGTGATTACCTACTTCTCTAGCGCAACGACGGTTCAGAGTCTAGTCTCCACCGACGCCGGTGCCAACTGGGGGTCTCCCCTGGTCGTCAGTAGCTCCGAATCTCAGTACGGTAGCATCGCCACGACTTCGATTGCGAACAACTTCTTCGGCTTCGCTTGGAGCAACGGGCCAGTCCCTTGCCCGTGCAACATCAAAATCTACACGCTGCCAGCGATTACGCCGCAGGCGGCTGTGTCTGATCCGTCTTGGAGCAAGCCTGGTCTCTCACCGTACGCGGCTTACTTCCAGAACTTCATCGATTACGTCTCGCCAGGCAACGGCCTGATAGGGATCGGGCAGACCGACCTTAGCCTTCCCGGCAGGGGCCTCGACCTGAATATCGCCCGAGTATTCTCGACGCCTTACGTATTTCACGGAACGACGCCGTTCGAGTACGATAACTACACCCTGTCGAATTTGGGGCTGGGCTGGTCCCTGAACTTTCCCTGGATGGGCACATACTACCTCCACCTCTCCGACGGCCAGGCATACCCCTACCAGTGGAGCGGCAACACGTTCGAGTACCACAAGGCGCTGGACTTCAAGCTTGTGAACAACGGGAATGGCTACACGCTCTACGCGAAAGACGGGACAGTCTATCAATTTGATTCGGGCAAGAGACTCACCACAATCACCGATAGGACCGGCAACGTCATTACCTTCGCCTATGGGACAAACAACTACATCTCCCAGATCACGGATACCGTAGGACGCACGGTGACCTTCTCGTACAACGCGAACAACCAACTCACCTCGATCAGCTCAGGCGGTCGCACCTGGACCTACGGCTACCACGGCAAGAGCCTCGTCTCCATGACCGACCCTCTCAGCAGGGTCACATCGTATCAGAATAGCACGGGAATCAACAACTGGCTAATCAGCGTGATCCTCTACCCTACAGGAGGTAAGACTACCTACAGTTACGGGAGTGCACCGGTGGGAACCGAGGCCAAGACTTACTACGTAACGTCACGAAACATCTACTCCTCAGCTACCGCGCTGAGCCAAAGTTCGTCCATATCCTACGTCGTGCTGAACGGGAACATGATCTCATCCAGCACGACTGTCGCGGATAACCTGGCCACCCGGGGATACGAGAGCTACATCTTTCAAAACTCGAAGAATCGCATGTACCAGTGTACCCAGGATTCAACCCTGGCCGTGCTCAAGGCGACCGAGTACGACTACGATATCGCTGGACGGATTAACCAAACGAAGATAATCGGTCCTCAGGCGTGCGGCCTCGCCGGATACTGGCCCTTGGACGAGGGTTCGGGATCTGGAACTGCAGACCTCAGCAATAATCTGAATATCGGCACGCTCTACAACAGCCCGACATGGCTAGCAGGCGCGAACTGCAAGTACGGGTACTGCCTAGGTTTCGCGAGTGCGAGTAGTCAATACGTCGCTCTCGCCGGTACAGGTGGTTTCCCAAGAGGCTCAAGCGCGAGAACGATTACTCTTTGGATATATCCCACATCTTGCGGTTCGGGGGAAATCGGTTTCGTAGAATATGGGACGGCTACGACGGACACTAGGTCAACCTTCGGAATGAATGGGTGTCAATTGAACTGGGACACGTCTAACGATAGGGCCCAGTCTTCTCTGACAGTCCCGACTAACGCGTGGTCTTTCGTCGCGATGACCTACCCTGGTTCAGGCAAGTCGGTCACATTCTATCTCGGGATAACGTCCGCCACGGCTTCTTTGACCGGAACGCCCAACACTGGCGGCGGCAACGGGAAGATTGGATTTGCCACTCCGTCGGGCCTGTATTATGGCGGAAGAATGGACGACGTACGCGTCTACAGCCGCGCCCTGTCAGCCAGCGAAGTCAGCGGCCTTTACTTAGCTACCACTGTGCCTTCGGCTGTGCAAGCCACCTCGTCAACTAGCTACGACAGCTGGGGGAACGTCAAGTACACGAAGGACTTCATCGGGCACGAAACGTACTTCTCCTACGCGAACACCGATTCGCAAAACACCTTCGGGGCGGCGGGCTTCACGAACAGCTTCTACACTCCACTCACCATCTCAGCGAACATCCACAATGCGATTGTGGGTCGCGCCGAACTTCAGAACGGGCCGAGTACGGCGAAAATCGAGACGTACTTTAAGTATGATTCCGCCGGCAACCAGCTGGAGCAGAAGCAGATTCATAACGTCCAGGGGCAGCCGACCGCTTGGCAGCTCACGGATTACACGTACGACAACTACGGGAATCGTTTGTCAATGACGGACGCACTACGTAGAGTCACCTACTATCGCTACTCCCCGACGTATCAGTCCGCCTACCTGACGAAGACGAGCATCTTGAGCGGCGGCACCCCGAATCAGAATGTCACCACGACGTACACCTACGACTTCGCGAAGGGATTCCTTCTCTCACAAACCGATCCGAACGCCTTCACCACCAGCTACCAGTACGATTCTCTGGGGCGTACGACCCTGATCACCTATCCGGCAATTGGCGGCGTCAGTGCGACGAAGCAGTACTCATATGACGACACCAACAACATCCTTACCGTTACTGACGAAAACGGAAACGTGGTCAAGGAGTACTTCGACGGCCTTGCGAGGCAGACCAAAGTCGAGAGGTGGAACAGCAGTGCGGTCCCCTCTGTAGTGTATTCGAAGGAGACCTTCACTTACAACTGGCTGGACCAAGTGGCCAGCCACACCACCCCCATGGGGTACTCTGGCGCCAACGGCGGCATCTGGAACGCCGCTCAGTTATGCACCTCTCCCAGCAGCGGCGTCGGGGGGAGTGGCGGCACGGGCACGTGGCAGCTCACG
>VBPQ01000060.1:0-19711 GCA_005877185.1 Nitrososphaerota archaeon | reverse complement strand
CGGTCAACACTCAGCTCAACACCGGTAACACGATCACGGGGATGTACACCGTGCTGTACGATGCGAACTGGAATGTTCTGCAAACCGGATTCTCACCCATCGCATTCACGCTTAACAGCGGTCAGACTTACGGAATCAGCGTCGCCGACTACGGAAACCTCACCTTCAACAGGTGGTCAGACACCAGCTCCACGAACAGGTACAGGCAGATCTCGATAAACTCTAATACCCAGATCACTGGAATCTACAGGTACACGTTCACCTACTACTACACCAGTGACCAGCTGGGTCGGCCCACCGGGACTCAGAATCCCGATGGGACGATGAGCACAGCCTCGTACGACTACGTGAACAACATCAAGACCCCGAAGGATGAGAACTGCCACCAGAAGCAGTACGCATACGACTGGAACAGCCGCCTCTCCACGGTGAAGGAGTACAACAGCTCCAGCAACTACTTCCTCACCCAATACTCCTACGACCAGGTCGGTAACCTCCTCGGCATGACGGACGCGAAGAATCAGGCGACGAGCTACCAGTACGACGACCTCAACCGCCTCACCAAGACCACATATCCGGACACCAGGTACGAGACGAGGACGTACGACAACGTGAGCAACCTTCTCACGAGGACGGACCCGAAGACCAACCTGACCTCCCTCGCGTACGACGCGCTGAACAGGCTCACCAAGGTGACCTACCCGAACACCTCGACAGTCACCTACACCTACGATCCGAACAGCAATAGAATCAAGATGGTCGACCCGGCAGCAACGTCGTACTACGCCTACGACGCGAGGAACAGGGTGACGAACGAGACGAAGTACATCAGCGCTTCGAAGTACATGACAATTTACACCTACGACAAGGCGAGCAACATCATCTCCATCCAGTATCCCGACTCCTATCTCCTATCAATGACCTACGACGCGGTGAACAGGGTCAAGAAGGTGGGTACCTTCGCCACCGTGGGGTACACGGTCGACGACAAAATGGGGACGATAACCTTCGGGAACGGCGAGGTGGCGACGTACAATTATGATGTGAGGGACAGGCCGACGCGCATCCTGGACAAGGTCGGGAGCACGAGAAATATGGACATGAACTATACCTACGATGGCACCGGAAACGTGAAGACCATCAACTCGCTTACGGCCTACGAGACATACAGATACGACTGGCTCGACCGTCTCAATTCAACCACTGGCCTCTGGGGGACAATCACCTACTCTTACGACCAGGTGGGGAACAGGGTAAAGATGGTGCAGGGCTTGACGACCACGACGTACACCTACGGCTCCTTCAACAGGCTCTCGAATGCCGGGTCGACGACCTACACCTACGATGCCAACGGGAACTTGCTCACGAAGAATGGGACCTCCTGGGCGTTCACGTACGACTACGACAACAGGCTTACGAAGGTCGTACACTCGGGAACGACGGTCCTTCAGAACGCCTACGATCGGGACGGTAAGAGGATAAAGAAGACAGAGAGCGATTCGATCGTATTCATGTACCAAGGGCTCAATGTGCTCTTCGAGAAGGACCTGAACACAGGGGTGGTGACCAAGAGATTCTACGCGAATGGATTGCAGGTGGCGAAGATGGTCGGGAGCACGACGACTTACCTGCACGAGGATCACATTGGGAGCATCCGATTCGTCTCGTCCTCAACGGGTTCACAGGTCTTCAGCAGCAACTACGTCCCGTACGGACCTCAATACGGCGCTTCGGGCACTCCCGACGAGTTCTTGTACGCTGGCAAGATTTACGATGGCAGCACTGGTTTCTACTACTTCGGGGCGAGGTTCTACGACCCGACGATTGGGAGGTTCGTTACTCAAGACTCGTCTCCCGGAATCCAGGACGACCCCCAGAGCACGAATCGCTACATCTACGCGAGAGACAATCCGATGAAGATAATCGATCCCAACGGGCATGAATGGAATATCTTCGGTGCTATTACTAATGCGATTAACACAGCTGCTTCTTCTGTGTCATCAGCTGCTTCAGCGGTCACTAGCGCTTTAGGCGCGATCCCCCCCTCTGACACAGGCTGTAGCGAGTACTATCGTCTCTACGGCATCCGCTGGTGCAAGCCAGTTGGTTGACGCCGCTCAAAGAGTGGCTCAAGCCACCGTGATTGGAACTTCGGCTATCTCGACAGTTACAAGTGCCGCGTCAAGCGCTGTGAGCAGTGCTGTGAGCAGTTTCGGTCAGAGCGCCCTTGCAATTGGGCAGGATGAACTTAGCGCCCCTAGCAACCCTGTAACCCAATTAGCCGTCTCAATTTCGAAGACCCCTTTGGAGAAGGCCATTGTGGGTGGGGCATTGATTGGCGCAGGAATTGTGTTAATTATTCCCGGCGCCTTTAAGGCAAGAGCAATTGAAGTTTCCCCTGAGCTGCCTGCTCCGACTTCCGGCCCGAGGTCGTCGTTGTTACCAGGGGGAGGGGAATTTGTGCCTGGAAGCCCTGGAGGACTCGCGCTCAGTATGAGACGCCTTTCCGTGGGATTTCTCTTCATATTCACGGGTGCAGCATTAGTAAACGGCGGCATACAACAGCAACGCGACTGTAATGCGAGAGGCATTCAGTGCCCAATCATTTGACGCATGGCATCCTAGGGATTCTTTCTTACGCGTTCTTGCTGCTGGGAGTCGCGTCCTGGGCGCTCTTTGACATAAGCGCAGGTCTAACGATTATCTTCTTCCTTTCCTCTGCGGTTTTGTTCGCTGACGAAGACGCGGCTTATGGGATCAGCATGCTGAAACAGAGAAGAATCGACTGGAGACGCAAGGTCATCCCTCCCCTGATTATGATGCACGCCGGTCTGTTCTTGGTCATACTGTCAGCTTTCTACGACTTTGGTCCTTTCTCTTTAGTAAGCATCTTCCTTGTTGTGTTAGGGTTTGTCATTTCATCCAGACCATATCTCCCCGATCAGAGCATTCGCCGGAGTTTACCGGTTAGGCCGTACGTTGTGATTGTCGGAGCGTGGATGGCAACCACTTACGTAATCATGGTCTTCGTGTTCAGATCCTCTATCTCTTTTATTGCAAAATTCGTTATCTTGGCCGTTCTGGCGGGGTTCTTAGTTGTGCTCGTAGCCGCACTCCTGAGACGCGAGAGAAGTCATCGACTACAACTCACGATATCGGATTCAACCCCGAGGCTGCAGCCTCCTTCTTGATATTTTGTCGGTTCAGTAATGGGAACTACCTCAGCAGACTTTTCTAGCAGAATTTTCCGCGCCCACTTTTTCTAGCTTACCAGGAGAGCGACTCAATTGTGTTCACCCATCAGGAGCTGAACGTGCTTCGATTAGCGCAGGAGCAACTACCACTGTGGGCGGCGCAGCAATTGGTGCGGCTGCGTCCGCCTCGAAGTACACTTATTTCGCCGGCCAGAAGGCAACATCACTTGGGGTCTTGGGAAGTGCTGGTGTGGGCGCATTAGGAGGAGGTCTTTCCACTTTCACTAACGCGGTCTTTCCGGCATCGACCGCAACCGGCCTTCTCGGCCAAATGGCTTCGGGCGTCGGAACGAGTGTCGTAAACCAAGTCGTGCACCGGCGGCGGCGACGGAGAATATCTCGACGAGATCCTGAAAGGAAAGTGGGGAAAGCTTGATGGTCCCCACAAGGTAATAGAATCAGGGCACTGGCCGATGATAACGAAGCCAGACGAGCTCGTCGAAGACATGCTCTCTCTGGCCGGCGGCTCCGTGCCGTAGCGTTCGAACTCTCACATCTCGGCAAATGAAGGCGATTCCGGGGCCGACCCAACCCTCGCTGGCCGCAAAATTCAATCGAACATCTGATCGGTCTAAGGAACGCTTGTAGCAGGGTTAGATGAACTAATCTGCGGTCGCCGGGATTTCAACCCGAGTTACTGCAAAGAAAGCTTTCCAAAACGAAAATATCCTCAGATTTGCGCCTCTATTGATGAACAGAGGTCAAATTGGGGTATTAGCAAACGGGCCCGGTGGGATTTGAACCCACGACCTTTGCGAGTCTGACTCTCTACAGCTTTCCTCGACAGAGGATAGAAGGTACGACCCCCTACAGTCTGCCGCGCTATCCGTGCTTCGCTCCGAGAGATCTGCGCTACGGGCCCATCGGGCTGCCCTCCTCCAATTCAACATAAGTATTTGCAGCCGAATCTCTCGAATCGCATTCGTGAACCGGCGTGACTGGATTCTCTACAGAGTACTCAACAATTAGACCTCCCTGCATATTACAGCGGCGGACCGGAGGATGGCAGACTCTCCATCAGGGGAAAATTCGTCGCCCCATCACCTGTTCGAAAGGAGAGCGCGCCCCAATCGTGTCGAGACGAAGACCATTTCCACAATTCTTTTAGCCAATCACCCAAGAACGGTGCAGGAATCATGGATACTTCCGGACGTGCTGATTACCGGGAGAGGCTGAAGGAGTTGGCGTCGAGACTGTCGAGAGTCGGAGGCACCCCGTAAATGGCCTCGATCGTCGAAGCGGAAGGCCTCACCAAGGTCTTCAACGGCAACTTCACAGCCGTCGACCACATCTCCTTCAAGGTGAGCGAGGGAGAGGTCTTCGGCTTCCTCGGACCTAACGGGGCGGGCAAGACCACGACGATCAGGATGCTTACTACCCTCGCCTCGATCACTCAGGGAAAGGCGAGCGTCGCGGGATACAACGTGGCCACGGAGCAGGACAAGGTGCGCCAGAGCATAGGGCTCGTCCCTCAAGACCTGACAATCGACGACGACCTGAAGGGGACGGAGAACCTTCTTCTCGCGGCCAAGCTTTATCACGTCCCGGACGCCGTCGCGAAGAGCAGGGCCTCGGAGCTCCTCGGGCTAGTCGACCTGAAGGATGCGGCGAACCGCTTGGTCTCCACGTACTCCGGGGGGATGAGGAAGAGGCTCGAGCTGATAGTGGGCTTGATTCATCAGCCGAAGCTGCTCTTCCTGGACGAACCTACCCTGGGCCTCGACATCCAGACCAGGACGGTCATGTGGAACTACATAAAGAGGCTGAACGAGGAGAACAAGATGACGCTCTTCGTCACCACCCACTACCTGGAGGAAGCCGACTCTCTCTGCCACAACGTTGCGATAATCGACCACGGGAAGATCAAGGTCTCCGGCTCCCCAGGGGAGCTGAAGCAGAAGCTGGGGGGAGACGTACTCGAGATCGCCGTCAACGATGGGGTGGACCTGACTGAATTCTTCTACTCCGTCCCTGGAGTCAAGGACGTGAAGAAGTCAGACTACACCTACCGCATCAAGCTGCCGAGCACCGAGGAGGCGCTCCCGACGATCTTCGAGGGAATATCGAAGAAGGGGTTGAAGATAACCAAGGTCTCTTTCGACAAGCCGAGCCTTGACCAGGTCTTCCTGGAGGTGACGGGGAGGTCGCTGAGAGACCAGGGGCAGGGCGCCGAAGACCGCGTCCAGCGGTTCATCATGAGGGCGAGGACCAGGTAGAGGATGATATCCGAGACCTGGGCGTTGACGGTGAGAGAGCTGCGAAAGTGGGTTAGGACCCCCGCGCTCGTCCTCGTGGCTCTCGTCCAGCCGATCCTCTGGCTCGCCCTCTTCGGGAGCGCCTTCAACCCGACAAACCTCATCCCCAGGTCGGTCGCGGGGCTGCAGATACCCGACCAGGTGTACGATCAGATCAGCAACTCCATACTGAGCCAGACGTTCGGAGGGGCACCCAACTACATCACCTACCTGGCGAGCGGCATACTCTGCATGATACTTCTCTTCAACTCGGCCTTCAGCGGCGGTTCCATCGTCTGGGACCGACGGTTCGGCTTCCTCAACAAGCTTCTCGCCGCCCCCATCCCGAGGACCTCCATCTTCCTCTCCAAGGTCCTCTCCACCATCTTCAAGGGGATGTTCCAGGCATTCGTCATCTTCTTCTTCGCCCTCGTCATCCCAGGAGGGCTAATCCTGAGCACAAGCTTCAACGCCCTCGACTTCGTCGGGCTCTTCGTCGGGCTCTTCCTCCTCGCGCTCGGGCTCTCTAGCGCGTTCACCGCGATAGCGGTAAGGATAGCGAAGTGGGAGACCCTGATCGCGATAGTGAATTTCATCAACCTTCCGATGCTCTTCGTGAGCAGCGCGCTCTTTCCCATTTCATCGATGCCTTCCTGGCTGCAGGCGGTGGCAAACGTGAACCCGATGACGAAGGCGATAGAGATATCGAGGTTCTTCGTGATTCAGGGAAGCCTTACTGCCGCTCAGTACGGCTCCCTGTTCTACGACTTCGCGTACCTTGCAATATTTTGCAGTGTCATTTACGATTCTCGGAGCATTCGCATCGAGAATCGCCTTGAGGAGAGACTGATGCCCGAGCGGACTTCCACAAAGAATTCGAAGGGTTTTAATTTGTTATAGAGAAATCGCAAGTTCTTGCCATCTGCCCAGGAGAGGCTCTTCGGCACGAACGGCGTCCGCTTTCAACCTGGGGTATCTCGCGACCTCGATTTCGTCATAAAGCTGAGTGAGGCGATTGGCACGTACTTCGGCGACGGCGACCTCCTCGTCGGGCGGGACGGACGACTCTCAAGCAACGCCCTCGCCTATGCGACCGTATCTGGTCTGATGAGTTCAGGCAGAAACGTCGGCGAGGCGGCGGGGGTGGTTCCTACCCCCGCTATGCAGTACGCGGTGAAGACGCAGGGGTTCAGGGGCGGGGTGATGATCACCGCCTCTCACAACCCGCCAGACTACAACGGCCTCAAGGTGGTGGGACGCGATGGTGTGGAGATACCCAGGCTGGACGAACAGAGGATCGAGAAGATCTTCTTCGACGAGGCCGAGACGAAGGCGGACTGGAAGGCGGTCGGGGTCGCCAGGGAGGAACCCTCCGTGGTGAAGAACTATCTCGACGGCGTCCTCTCGAAGGTCGACACAAAACTCATCGCGAAGCGCAATTTCACCGTGGTCATGGACCTGGGCAACGGTGCCCAGTGCGTCGCCGCCCCTTACCTGGTCGAGTCTATGGGCTGCAAGCTGATAACCCTGAACTCGGTCCTGGACGGAAACTTCCCGGGGAGGGGACCGGAGCCAACCCCGGAGACCCTGGGGGACCTCTCCGCGGTGGTCAAGTCGATAGGCGCGGACCTCGGCGTCGCATACGACGGGGACGGGGACCGCGCGATCTTCTGCGACGAGCAAGGGAATATCCTCTGGGGTGACCAGTCGGGCTGTCTGCTCGCTGACTACGTTCTGGAGCGAGCCCCCGGCGGGGTGCTGGTCACACCGGTGAGCACGACGCAAGCTGCCGAGGCGATTGCGAAAAAGAGAAACGCGAGAGTCCTAAGGACGAGGGTAGGCAGCGTCGATGTCTCGAGGACGTTAATCGAGAGAAACGCCACCTTCGGCTTTGAGGAGAACGGAGGTTGTATCTACCCCCCGCACATATCGGTCCGAGACGGCGCCATGACAACCGGGCTGATGCTGGAATGCCTCGCGGCGAGAGGAATGTCCTTCTCACGGGCCGTCTCCTACTGGGTTCCACGATTTCACCAGACGAAGGCCAAGGTCCAGGTCGACCCCGGGAAGGTTGACGTGATAATGAAGAAGGTCGAGCGAGACACCCGTGGCCGAGCGGAGAAGGTGGACGGGCTGAAGTTCTGGCCCGACGAGCGCTCATGGGTCCTTATTCGACCCAGCGGGACGGAGCCCATCATGAGGATCTTCGCGGAGGCGGAGACGAAGGAGAAGGCAGAGTCGATACTGAAGAGATTCCTCAAGATCGTGAAGGCAGCTTCAGCTTAGGTGGACCCATCCGCGGTCCTCAACCTCTCTCTCCACGACCCCAGTCGTCAGGCGGACACCCCTTCCCTTCGTCGTCTCCCCGATGACCAGAAGCTCTTCCCCTAGGGAGCGGGCCGCTCTCGAGGCCTTCGAGAATACCCTCTCTCCCATCGAACCAACAATCTCATACTCCTCTCCGCCGTACAGGACAAGCTCCTCCACAGAGTACCCGTTCGTCCTCGCGAAACTCTCCAGCCCCTTCGCGAGGGGCAAGCGAGTGAGGGTTATTCCCACTCCTCCCATCCTGGCGATGGAGTGCAGGCAGGTAGCCAAACCATCGCTCGAATCGATTGAGGCTGTCAGGTACCTTGAGACTGCGACCCCGAGCTCAAGCCGCGGGGCAGGCTTCAACACCCTCCCGACCGCGACCTCACTGAACCCAGGCTCAGCCTTCGCCCCCTCGAGAAGGATCTTCAACCCCGCAGACGATAAGCCGAATTCACCGGTGGTAAGGACGAGTTCTCCGGCCTTCGCCCCACCCCTCGGAGTGATCCCCGCACCGAACCCGAGCATCGTGCAGTCTATGACGAGGTCGTCCGCCTCGTTCGTGTCTCCTCCCACGAGCCTGACCCTCCATTCGCGCGCCGCGTCGGCGAAGCCCTCTGCGAGGCCTCTCGCCTCCCTCTCCGAGGTCCCCCTCGGTAGGCCCAGTGAGATCAGGAAGGAGTCTGGAGCGACACCCTTCGCGGCGAAATCACTCACACAAGATGCGACGGCCTTCCGGGCGGCCTGCCGGTACGTCATCCCCCTTGGAACATCCGTCTTTCCCACCAGCATGTCGGACTTCACCACCAACTTCTCCCCCTTCACGGGGGTGACGGCGACATCGTCCCCGATCGCGGAGTAGCCTCGCGGAAGCCTGCCGAGCCGCCTCCTGATTATCTCGATTACTTCGAGCTCGTTCGGCGTGCTAGCGGCTCAGCTCCTGCAGCTTCTTCGAGAAAGATTTCACAATCTCCTGCGATTCCCTCTCGGAGGCCGCCTCTGCCGAGATTCTGACCGAGTCCTCCGTCCCCGACGGCCTGAGGAGCACCCAGGACCTGCGGGAGAGCCATATCTTGACGCCATCGACCGTTTGCGCCTCCGGGTACCTTCTCTGCAGTCTCTTGATTCCGGCCAGAGCCTTCTTCCGCGGTGTCTTCAAGGCCGTCCTCGTCTGGTGGTAGCTCTTCACCTCGTCGTAGGCCTTCGAACCCTTCTTGGCGAGCGCCTTGATTATGGTCATCGCCGCGAGCATCGAGTCCCTGCAATAGTTGAACGAGGTGTCTATGAGCCCTCCGCTGCTCCCTTCCCCTCCCAGCGTTGATCCCGCCTCGACCATCGATTGGATTACGTTAGCCTCTCCCACCTTCGACCTCGAGACCTTCCCCCCGAAGCTCTCCACCAGCTCGTCAACAGCCTGCGTCGTGTCGACCGAGACGACCACCTTCTTGGCCTTCAACGTCGGAAGAATCTGAGCAAACGCGAGGGTGAGCATGTAGTCGCCGCTTCTCTTTCTCCCCTCGGAATCGAGGATGACCAGGCGGTCGCCGTCGCAGTCGAATCCGAGGCCAATGTCGCATCCCTTCCCCTTCATGACCTTCTCGAGGAGGGTGAGAGGGTCGGAGACCGGGTCTATTGTGCGGTTGAAGACTCCCGGCGTGTCGTTGAGCGACGTGACCTCGCAGCCCAACCTCGCAAGGGTCGAGGGCGCGTGCATTATCGCGGCGCCGCCGCCGAGGTCGAGGGCTACCTTGACGCCCTCAGCGCTTCGCTCCCCGAACCTGTCCAGCAGGTCGTCATCGTATCTGGAGCGAGACCTGAGTCTGACCATCCGCTCGCCAGGGTCGTGGCTGCTGCCGTCACCCGTCAAGATGTAGGAGAGCTGCCCTTCGTCTATCATTCTCCCGTTCACTATGAACTTTATTCCGTTCCATTCCGGCTCGTTGTGCGACGCGGTAATCATCACGGCGGGCTTCCCTAATCTGAGACTCTCCCTGAAGATGGCGGGTGTCGAGACCACCCCGTAGTCTGTTACGTCGGACCCGCTAGCGAGGAGTCTGCCAACGACGCTCCGCCTGATGACGTCCCCGGTGTGGCGGGTATCTCTCGCGAGAAGGACCTCGCCAGACTTCGTAAGGAAAGCGAAATTCCTCACCCACCCGACGACATCTGTCAGGGCGAAGTCCTGATTCAGGATTCCCCGGATTCCGCTTATTGAGGCTACGACCAAGCCATTTCGACCCGAGTTAGTGAAAGGGGTCCATTCAGTAAAGTCTTTTTGATTCTCATTCTTTTGATAGCCGAACCGAATTTTCTGTTAGTCTTGCGGGTGAGTGGGTTCAGGACGAGAAGGCAGGTCCACGTAGGAGAGCACAGGTTCTCGGACGTCTTCACGGGACTCGACGACTCGCCGACCCTTCTTAGGGTATTCGGCACGAAGACTAGCATGTCAAAGATAACCCGGCACCTGAAACTCAAGGTAGAAGGTTTCGATTGGGGTCTCTGGCTCGAGCGCGACACGGGGACGGTCTGCATCAGCCGTCGATACCTCGAGAGTGCCCGCCTGAACTTTCTCTACCTCGACGTTGTTCACGTGCTGGTCCACGTAAAGCAGTTCCTGGAGGGGAGGGACCTCTACGACCAGGCCTTCGAGTACGTCGATAGGCCGACCGAGCTGGAGGCTTACAGGTACACCATCGACGAGGCCAGGAGGATGGGGATGAACGAGGACGAGATTCTGAGGTACCTGAGGGTGGATTCGGTCGACGACTCTGAACTCGGGAAGCTGATGGAGAGGATAGGCGTCAGGGCGAGACGGTGAGGATGATGGTCTTCCGGACGATACCTACTTCGCAATCTCCCTGATTGGTATCCCCGGGCGCACGAGCCTCTTGAGATCCAGTATCTTGTCGATCTCCTTCTCCCCATAACCTATCTCCTTCAGCGCCTCTCTGATCGAGAGGCCGCCCTCGAGCTTCTTCCCGATCGCGGCGGCCTTGTCATAGCCGATCTTCGGCGAGATGACAGTCACGAGGGCGGGACTGCTCTCCGCAAATCTTCTGCTCCTGCCCTTCCGGGGAGAGACGTGGTCCAGCACGACGGTGGACAACTTCAGAAGCGCCTCGACGAGAAGTCGAATCTGAGAGACCAGGTTGTAACCCATCAGCGGAACCCCCATCGAGAGTTCGAACTCGCCGAGCATCGCCGCCACCTTATTCGCCTCGTCCAGACCCATCACCTGAGCGCTGGCCAGGAGCGCGCTCTCGACCGTTACGGGATTGGTCTTACCGGGCATGATGCTGCTCCCTGCGACCTCTTCCTGCGTGGGGATATCGATCTCGCCGAGACCCGTGATGGGCCCCGAGAACATGAGCCTGAGGTCTTGGCAGAGTCTGTAGAGGTCGAGAGCGACGCTGCGAAGCCCGCCGCTCAGCGACGCAAGGTCCGTGAGCAGCCGAGTCGCCCTGAAGGTGTTCCGCGCCTTGACGAACTTCAAGCCCGTCGTCCTGCTTATCTCGACCGCGACCATCGTGCCGAAGCGAGGGTCGGTGTTGAGTCCCGTCCCCACTGCTGTCCCTCCCATCGGCAACTCACTAGCGTACGCCGCCGCGGAGGTGACGCCCTTCAGGTCCTCGCGGAATGCGTCCGCGTACGCCCCGAACTCTTGGCCCATCGTCACCGGGAGCGCATCCCTCAAGTGCGTTCTACCCGCCTTGTAGACACCAGAGGTCTTTCTCGAGAGGCGAGTGAGGCTCGAAATGGTCTGTCTTAGAGCTGGCATCAACTCCTCCCAGACCGCTGAGACGGCGGCCACCCTCATCGTGCTCGAGCCGACGTCGTTTGAAGACTGCCCCATGTTCACGTGGTCGTTGGGATGCACTTTCCTACCGAGGAGTCGGGAGGCCTCCTCTGCTATTAGCTCGTTGACGTTCATGTTTATTCCCGTACCCGAGCCTGTCTGGAAGACGTCAACGACCACCGAATCATCGAACTTCCCCCGCACTACCTCCTCACCCGCCTTGACGATAGCCTCGCCTGTGGGGCGGTCCAGGAGTCCTAGCGACACGTTCGTTCTCGCCGAGGCGACCTTTATTGTTCCGATCGCCCACACGATCTTTCTCTGAAAGCGGGTGCCAGTATCAAGAAAAACTCGCTTCGACCCCTCGACGTATTTCATTTGGGCCAGATTCGATTCGGTCGTCTCTTAAGCCTTAGTAACAGACGAAGTCCCACCCCCTTCATTTGAGTGGTAGTCCCCTCTCCGCAACCGTGAAAGAGGTCGGGGAGCAGCCCGCGAAACTGCGGTCACTCCTCTCCACCCCAGTCGAGCGTGCAACGGCTGGCTCAATCTTCGTCGGAGCGGGCGACTCCTACGCGGCCGCCCTTGCCACCTTCTACCTGAGTGGCGGGAAGTACCTGGCCTTCGACCCATACGCAATCTCCACGATTCCCTCTGTGGCGGCAGGCAGAGACGTCTTCTTCATTTCCGTCTCCGGGCGAACCAGCTCGAACATCTCAGCCGCCCAGAAGCTTCGAGGGGTCGCGAGGAAGAGGATTGCGATCACCGCGAACCGGGACAGCCCCCTTGCTGAGGAGGTGGACGATGTTGTCCTCCTTCCTTATGAGCCGAGGGCGCGGGTCGCGGGCACGCTTTCCTTCACAGTGACGCTTCTGGCGTCGATGAAGGTGGCCCTTGGGGATTTCTCCTGCGACTTCAGCAGGGCCTACTCAGCAGCAAAAGTGGCGCAGAAGAAGGTCGCCCTCTCAGACCACGGAACCACCTACCTGCTCGGGAACAACGCGGCCCACGCGATCGCGGTCTACGGCGCCGCCAAGGTCTACGAGATTCTTGGGGCAAAGGCTGACGCAGAGCAGCTTGAAGAGTTCAGCCACATGGAGCTCTTCTCCCTTAAAGCCTCGGACTCAGTGATCGTCTTCTCTGCCTTTGACCCGGCTCGAATAGGTGCACGTCTCCACGCAGCGCTGAGGTCGAGGGGGTATGTCGCTTCTCTTCTTGACACAAACAGCCCTAACACCTTTGACTCCATCTTCTACTACGCCTTTTTGAGCCAACTCGCCCCGTTGGCTAAGGCTCAGGCAAAGGGATTAGCGGAACCGTACCTTGCGGGCGCCAGAAAGAAACTTCAGATTAGTGACGGTATGATCTACTAGCTAGTGTCCGCCGCACCCGCAAGCTTCGGTGTGGACGTTGGGGTTCTCGATCTTGAACCCCCTCCTCTGAATGCTCTCGTGGTAGTCAATCTTTGAGCCCCTGATGAGGTCAGCGTTTCTACCGTCGACCATCACCGTCAGCCCGTCAACCTTCTCCACGATGTCGCTCGGGCGAGGGTCCTTCTCAAGGCTCATTGCGTACCTGTAGCCTCCGCTGCACGCACACCCACCCGACTCGTAGACCTCTATCCTCAGGTAGGAGTCCTCAGCCTTCTCGTTCTTCAGGACCTGGGTAAGCCTCTCCTTCGCAAGAGGGGATATACTGACTAGCGGCACCAATTTTTGCATACTTGAGGTCAATGTCTCCTCATCCTATTTATGCATTGCTTCCTTCTGGTGGCTCTGGCCTCCTCAGGCCCCTGGCCTGACGGAGCGTCAGGTAGACCATTGCTATCATGATAAGGCCGGCGGCCACGGAAAGAATCGCAAGCAATCCGGCATCCCTCCCGCTTCCGAATACTATGGGTACCGGTCCGATGAGCACGAAGCCTCCCACAGTGGCGCTGCTCCCAGTGAAGGAACCCAATACAATCATCGCGAAGCCGAGGAATAGGAGAACGACCCCGACGGCGTACAACCTCGGTTGAATCAATCTCAGATCACGTACAGGTTGACCACGAGGGTCACGAGAATCAAGGCGAGGGCCAGAACAATCGCCACGCTTGCCCATTTCATATCCGAGCCAAAGACCAGGGGAATCGGGCCTATCATCACCACTCCCCCGCCCCTGACTTTGCTCTCGGTGCTGGGCTTTGAGGAGACGGAGAGGATCATCGCAACGAAGATGACGGCGAACCCCGCGAGGACGAAGAGTATTCCCAGGGCTACTAGGTCGAACACGAAGGACAATCGCTTTCTCAACGATAAAACTTTTACTTCAGTTGGTCGTGTGTTCGCACCCTTATCGAAGTGAGCCAGAAGACGGCGGAATACCGTTGGTGTGAGAGGTGCATGATGCGAACGGAGCATGAGGCAGTAGTGGACACCAGGGACTATAACCCGAGAGGGAGGGGCGTCTACAAGTGCAAGCGGTGCGGCAGAGTGAAGTCGATGAGGCACCTCAGACCGAGCTCAGAGATAGGGTACTGACCGACTTTTTGCACGCAGGTACGACTGGAAAGGGAGTATCGTAAGGAGGGTGACTAACCAGTACATGCTATCCTGATAAAGGAGAGATAGAGTAAGAAATGACTTATTGCGAACAAGGTTGCTGCTAGGTTGTCTGGCTACAGGAGGGTCATGTCAAGTGGCTAAACACCGTTTCGAACTATCGGTTCTTGCCGGACTTTTCGTCCTCGCAGGTATTCCAATGATATGGCTGTCTCCAGACTTGATTTTACTTTGACTTGCTCGGCTTTATCCTTTCGTATTCTGGACTTCTTTTGTTTCTTTTCCTTGTGAACGATTCTTTCAAGAACGAGTTGCCAGAACGCGTCTAGTCAATTCTCTGTGATCCTCAGCTAAAAGACTTCCGAGCAGGAAGAGCGTATTCGAGTTAGCGATAAGGTCTCTGTGAGAGCATTGAATATTTTCATTCGCAATTTGCACGCACGCACCGAATCAATAAGTAAATATGTTATCCTCACAACAATAGGCTGTGCGGCCTCTAGATTTTGGAAGAAAAAAAGGAAACCGAGTGGTGCAAGATCAGCTCTTGACGGTGCCTGCGAGGAGTACTGCATACTCGGTTGTTCCATTCGTGAAGTCTAGCGACACTGAGCCTGAGGTGCCGGCGAAGCTACCATGAGCCCGGGCTTGGAATAGGAACTGGCCCGTCGGGGTCGTCGTTCCCTGTCCGATCATGGCATTCGCGAAGGGTCCCATCTCAGCTGAGCCCGAGGAGACCGTGTACGTCGTCCCGTCGACTACGATGGTTCCGCTTGTCAGAGATAGTGTGTATCCTCTTGCGAGTTTGCCCGTGACGGTGAATGTCAGTGTTGCAGAAGCGGTTCCATTTTTGCTTGGGGTTGCGTACTCAAAGAATCTACCCTGAGTGCTCGTGATGGTAATCGTCTGTCCTACAGATAGGCTGACGGGGCTCTGGAATTGAACCCCCCCACCTCTTTCCCTGTCCGGAAACGCACCTGGATAGCCCCCAAAGCCCTCCCATTGATGGCTCGACTGGGTAGTCGCCGCGGTCGCTGTCGAGGTGGCTGCTGCCGCCAGTGGGGCGAACGCAGCTGCCAGGGATTGAGTGCTGTTCGATGGGGTCGCGGATATCGCTGATAGTAAGGCTGGATAGGTGAACATGGCCACGGCCAGGGTGGCCGCTGCGCTGATTGTCGCTATCGTCGCTATCTGAGCTGTTCTCGTCTTCATGTTTGCGTCATCCCTCCCTGCGTCGGGAAGTATTTACTGGATTTCCCAGATGCTTCCCAAATCTTTAGAGAATCAGTCCGAGATGGCACCCTGATTGAGGATTCGTCAGACATTCCGTGGGCAAGACATTCGGATCGAACGTAGCAACTATTGCGGTATGACTCGTGGACAGTCGCACGGACACCAAGCGTCGGAACGTAAACACGCGCCTATTTGTTACTTGGTTACGGGCTTACGGACCGCGATGAGCTCGCCCGCATAGATGAGAATCGCGTTACCTGCTAGGGCCACCCAAAGGTAGCTCGGAGCATCGAGGATGGAGTAGTGATAGCAAGACTGACAATATCTGTAGCCCCCCATCAACACGGCGGGTCTCCCGTGATTATTGTTACGAGTAGATAGAATAGGGGATCAGGCCAATGATGGACATCATTCTTCCTACCGTCTTCCGCTTTAGTGTCGTGATTTTTTGGGGATTGCCTCCCACAATAAGTGTTGCTGGATTCCCCTGACACAAGACGTAGCATATGCTAATCCAACGTTATCATCAACACAAGCCGCCACGGTTTAGAGTCATCTAAAATATTTATAGTAGTCTAACTTCTGGGATGGCGCATGAAAAAGAGCAGGCGTGATTTCCTCAAGATAGCGGGGGTCACGGGAATGACGACCGGGCTGGCGGCAATAGGGATTTTCGGGAATCAAACGGTGCGGGCCGAATCGTCTACTCCTATCGGTTCTACTCCGGCACACGGCCTTCATGCGGGCCACGCAGCGGGAGTCAAGGCGCCGCAATCTCAGGCGCCCCACGTCATAGACCCTACGAGCTTCCTGACAAATTTTGAGCAAGGTAAATTCGTCACACTCGAAAATGGTGAGAGCGTCAGGGAGTTCAACCTAGTTTCGTATCCGAGTCTCATAGAGGTGGCCTCTGGCGTGAAATTTCCCGCCTGGACGCTGAACGGCACGGTTCCTGGCCCGACACTCAGGTGCATTGAAGGCGAGACTGTACGGATAAGATTCCGCAACGGTGATGCGCATCCACACACGATCCATCTTCATGGAATACATCCTGCAAGGATGGACGGCGTCTTTGAGACCGTGGAACCAGGCCAAGAATACGTTTACGAGTTCACAGCCCAGCCCTTCGGCGTCTTCCCTTACCACTGCCATATCATGCCCCTGACCAAGCACATAAGCAAAGGACTCTACGGCACTTTGATAGTGGACCCGAAGACGGCTCGCCAGGCCGCGAGGGAGATGGTAATGCTGATGAACGGCTTTGACGTCGATTTCGATGGAGAGAACGAATTCTACACGGTAAATGGTATAGCCAACTATTACACAGACTACCCGATACAAATCAAGGTCAATGAACCGGTCAGAGTCTATCTTGTTAACATGACTGAATTCGACAAGATAAATTCCCTGCACCTGCACGCGAACATGTTCTGGTACTATCCCAACGGGACAATCCTAACACCCACCGAGTACACCGATACCGTGATGCTCTGTCAGGGCCAGAGGGGCATACTCGAGTTCTCATACAAGTATCCGGGAAGATATCTCTTCCACGCGCACCAGAGCGAATTCGCTGAGCTGGGATGGACGGGGATAATAGAAGTCAGCGAATGAGTGCCCGTGGTGAATTCCTTTATCAAAACTCACTCGGACGGTCGGAGCAACTCTTCCGATAGCAGTGCTTGCCCTCCTGATTTACTCCTTCGAATCAGGAGTCTTGCTCCAAGTTCCGGTTTCGTCAATTCCAGTTGAGAGAGTCGACATAGAGAGGATATCACTCCGGCCGGGCGAAATTATCGCCAACCTTGTGAATAGCGGTGCCACCGATGTAGAGATAGCACAGCTTCAAGTTAACGATGCGATTTGGGGTGGGACGGTGTCTCCGAGCAACGTAATTCCGAGGCTGGGCAAGGCAACCCTAAGCGTACAATACCCTTGGATAGAGCTAGAGCCGGTAAAGATCTCGGTTATCACCTCCAACGGCATAAAATTCGAAGGCGAGATTGCTGTCGCAATTCTTACCCCGGAGTTCAGCCTCCAACTACTCTACGTCTTTGTGCTGATAGGCATCTATATCGGTCTCCTGCCGGTTTTCTTGGGATTAGGATGGTATCCTATCCTCAAGTCTCTGAGCGCGAGGTGGTATGATTTCTTCCTAAGCTTTACAGTAGGCCTGCTGGTTCTGCTTGGGGTAGATTCAATCAAGGAAGCGCTGATGATGTCAGCCGAGGCTCCCGCCGGGTTTAACGTTACTCTCTTGGTGGTCTTCGGCCTCTTGGCAAGCTTCATCAGCCTCATGACAATAGGAGGGTCTGCTATTTCATCGAAGAGCGGAGTTGCGCGTCGGGGGCTCGCCCTAGCTTATCTCATCTCTCTGGGAATCGGCCTGCACAACCTCGGCGAGGGGCTAGCGGTGGGAGCCGCCTACGCGGTAGGTGAAATTGCCCTTGGGGCCTTCCTCATAATAGGTTTCATGACACACAACACTACGGAAGGAATAGCCATAGTGTCGCCACTCTCCTCGGAGAAGACGTCTCTAAAGCACATCTTAGCGGTTGGGCTGATTGCTGGGGCTCCGACGATTCCAGGAGCGCTGTTGGGCGGTTTTAGCTTTTCAAACCTCTGGGCGTCTCTCTTTCTGGCAATAGGCGCCGGTGCAATCTTCCAAGTTGTCTTCGAGGTCCTTCGCTACATGGCTGACTCCAGGGGTGTTCTTTCCATATTCGGAGACCTGAGGGTCTTCTTGGGGCTTACACTGGGGATGTTAGCGATGTACTCCACCAGCCTTCTCGTTACGGCATAGGTAAGATAGGATGAAGAGGAGAAACGTAGTCTCTTTTACTGTGCTTGTAGGCGTGGTGGTGGCCGCCGCGGCAACCTACACGATCTTGAGTCAGATCGCCATGACCGTGAACATAGAGGGGGCGGCCGGGACTGTCGACTATGACGGCATTAATGTGCCGGCGTACTCATTTTCTCCGACCCGGATAGAGGTGAAGAGAGGTACGACCGTGAACTGGATTAATGGCGACGCGATTACCGCGCACACAGTCTCTGGCTCCAACGGTCTTTTTGCCTCGCAGCTAATCCAGCCCCATGGAAAATTCTCCTTCACCTTCAGTGAGATTGGGACATACAGCTATCAGTGCAGCATTCATCCGTGGATGAGAGGGGAGGTTGTCGTTGTGGAATGACAATTTGCCCAGAGACACCAGGTGTATGCCTCCGAAGCCAGCTGTCGTGGGTTCGAATCCCACCGGGCCGCCTTGACGCTATAAAACGTAATGATCCGTGAAGACCCGATGCTCGACCCACTTTGATGAGAAAACCGAGGACGAATCTGGTGAGCAACCAGGTAGAGAAAGAGTCTATGAAGGTAGCCGTGCGACCTCGGTAAGGCACCAACTTGGCCGAGGGTTCGAAGGGCTATCTCCAAGGGGAGAGACTAGCCTACCTATCTTCGTGGACTCTAGCGATGCTCGGGATTATCGAAATCGCAGCAGGCGGGTTAACCGGCAGCATCGGCCTCACCGCGGATGGAATAGACTCGATGTCCGATGCTCTGGTCTCATTCCTGGTGTGGCTTGGCCTAAAGATATCTCGGAGGACACCTGACGAGAGGTTTCACTTTGGCTACTACAAGATCGAGAGCTTTGTGGCGTTCGTGGGAGCAATAGCGCTAATAGGGATTGCAGGAGCTATCTTCTATCGATCCTATCAGGCTTTCCTCAATCCTAAACCCCTCAACCTTCCCGCCCTCGCATTGGCTGTGTTGCTGACAGCAGGGATCATTTCCCTGTACAGGGCCTTTCAGATGAGGAAGATAGCGAGAAAATACAACATAGTGTCTCTCAGGCTCGATGCGAACAACGCCGTAAAAGATGGCTCAGCCTCCTTCCTGGTCTTCTTCACAGTCTTGACCTCTTATCTTGGCTTCCACCAAATGGATGCGGTCGGTGGGATGGCCGTTGCAATCTTCATCCTCTTTGTTTCCTATATTGTAATCAAGGAATCATCTCTTGTCTTGCTTGATGCCTACCACAACCCTGAGCTTGTAGAAGAGATCAGGAAAATCGTTGAAGGTAGACCAGGGGTTAGAGTCGATGACATTCTGCTCAGGGCTGCAGGCCCCTACATACAGAGTGAAATCCATCTTGAGGTAGAGGGCTCAATGACGGTTGACCAGCTCGATAGAGTTAGAATCAATATTGAGAGCGAGGTGAAGCAGAAGTTCATTGGAGTTGGAAGGGTTGTCGTCACCGCAAGACCACAGAACGATTGAGCTGACCTACCTCCAATCTCTTATCGATGCCCAATCTAAGATGCCTTGATCCAAATTCGGGC
>VBPQ01000130.1 GCA_005877185.1 Nitrososphaerota archaeon | reverse complement strand
GCTCGCCCTCGCCCTCGACTTCGGAGAGAGGTCAGGAAACAGCCTGAGAACCCTTGCCAGGACTTTGCGCTTTTCCCCCCCGTTACCACCCCTGCTGGAGATTGCTCCCAATTCCAGGTTCTCCATCACGGTCATTTCGGCGAAGATGTTCGAGACTTGAGGGACGTATCCCAAACCAGCGCGCGCAATATTCTCAGGTTTTTGGGAGGTTATGTTCGCACCGTCGAAGGTGATCGTCCCCTCGAAGATTGTGGTCAGCCCGAAGATCGACTTCACGAGGGTACTCTTCCCGGATCCATTTGGCCCGACTATTGCTATGAAGTCCCCCTCGTTGACTGTCAGAGAGATGTTTTGGACTATCGTGAGTTTCCCGTAACCGGCCACGAGATTCTCAACCCGCAAGATTGGCCGCGTGACGCTGACCACCCCCAATCAACCTCCCAAGTAGGCGTCGATCACCTTCTTGTCGTTCACGATCTCTCCTGGCTTGCCCTCGGCTATGATCCTTCTCTGATCCATCGTGAAGACGTGGTCGACATGCCTGAAGAGAACCTCGAGCCTGTGCTCGATGATGAAGAAGGTGGTTCCACGCTCACGTCTGTGGGCGTCTATCTCGTTGAAGATGTCTTGAGCTAGGCGCGGAGCCACGCCGGCTGTTGGCTCGTCGAGCAGAACCATCTTCGGGTCCCCCATGAAGGCGAGGGCGAACTGGAGGAGCTTCATCTGACCCCCCGAGATCTCCGTAGGCGGTTTGAGGTAGAGGTCTTGGATTTCAAGAAGGCCAAGCTCTCGCCTGGCCTTTGCCGCCAACTCGGATTCCTGTGGCTCCCACTTTTCAGGAGTGAGGGCGGCGATGGGGTGCTCTCCTATCTGACCCTTGAAGGCTGTCATGGTGTTGTCGAGAACCGTCATGCCAAAGAATAGACGTGGGATCTGGAAACTGCGCGCCAGACCGAGCTGTAGAATCTCGTGAGAGGGAAGGTCGTCGATGGGGCTCCCGTCGAAGAGTACCCGCCCACCGTCCTTCTTCTCCGTCCCAGAGACTATGTTGAAGAGAGTAGACTTGCCACTTCCATTCGGGCCTATGAGGCCGAAGATGTGGCCTCTCTTGACGGCGATGGAGACATCGTCGACCGCCTTCAGACCCACGAAGGACTTGGATACGTGCTCCACTTCAAGTATGGCTTCGCCTTTCATGCTCAGCTCACCATCGCGCGTCCACTAGTTAACGTCAACGAATCTGGTTTAGTTGGCTTTTGAAAAGGGGAAGGCGGGAAGTAGCCCTAGGCGGTGGGGCCTTGGCCCCTTGCCTTCAGTTTTTGGATGGCCGTCGCGATTTTGTCGATGGCCTCTTCGCTCCTCTCCGACCCCAGAGAGATTCTGACATGCCCTTCTGCGTGGTAGGCCACCCCTGGGGCGCAGGCCACCCCGGCCTCTCGCAGCAGGTATTTGCAGAACTCCATTGAAGTCATCCCGAAGGACGAGATGTCAATCAGCAGGAGGTTGGTTCCTTCAGGCTTCATCATCGTGACGCCTTCGAGACCGCCCAGCCTCTCCACCGCGTAATCCCTGGCCCTTTGAAGCCTAGCGATCGTGGCAAGAATGTGCTTGTCCTCGAAGTCCCTGTTTAGGGCCGGGACGGCGCCTTTCTGGAGGAGGCTCGGAATCCCCATGCTCGAGAAGGCTTGGACCATCTCCATCCCCCGAATGACCTCGGGGGGGCCAATCGCGTAGCCGAGGCGGTAGTTTATCATGTTGAAGAGCTTCGAGAAGGATGAGATTGAAATCAGACGGTCACCAATCTCTCGCGCGAACTTGACCATAGGAGTGTATGGCCTTCCGTCGAAGACGATCCTCTCGTAAACCTGGTCGTGCATTACAAACAGGTCGTGCTTGGTCGCGAGTTCGGCGATCCCCGCAAGTTCTTCGCTGGTGAGAACCCTTCCCGTAGGGTTGTGGGGGTTGCATAGCGTTATCAGCTTCGTCTTCTTGGTGATGAGCTTCTCGAACCTTCTCTCGTCGTGATGGTAGTTGTCTGAAGCCTGCAGCCGGAGGTAGACGCAACGGCCACGAGCGAGCTTTACCGGTATGTCGAAGAAGAAACTTGGAACGGGGACGATGACCTCGTCACCCGGGTTGATGAGCGCCGCCATCAGGTAATATTCGGCCTGCATGCTGCCGGAGGTCACGATCACCTCGTCCCTCCAGTCCACCCTCTCTCCGTAGAGCCCCTGGAACCTATCGCATATGGACCGCCTCAGTTCAGGGAGACCCAGAAAGGGTGCCTCCTGACCCTGGGCCATCTCCCTAAGATTCCTCTGGGTCTCCTCGATGACGATGTCGGGGGCACGGGTGGAGATGATGCTCTCTGCGCAGAAGATGATGTCTTTGCCTCTCTCCTTGAGCTTCTGCCCCATCTCAGCGATTACAACGGTGCCAAAGGGTTCACCGGTCGTCTCCATCGCGGCGTACTTCCTTGCCAGGGCTTCCACCTGCTTCGCCAGGACGGGCCGTCTGTGCATCTTTGTGCGTGATTCCACAGAGGCCACAACGGACCTCAGAGGCTTACTTGGCATCTATCTCCGTCTCCGCTGATATTTCCTATAAAGGCTTCCGGCGAACGGGCAGGCAGCCCTCGTTAGTCAATGCGCGCGGCGTCAGCTCGCGCATCTAGGGTGGCGTGGAGGACCCTTGGGATCGATGAGACGCTCTCGGCTAGCGGAATCTTCGAGGCTTCGTTCACGATCGGGTAGTAGTCTTTGAAACCACTTCCAGTCAATATGGCCGCTGCGCTGGCGTCTCGCTCGATCCTCCCAACCCTCACCGCTTTCGAGATCGCCGCAAGAGCCGTCGCCGAGGAGACTTCGCAGAATATCCCCTCATCGCTCCCAATTTCTCGCTGCCCCCTCAAGATTTCTTCGTCGGAGACGGAGATCCCGAAACCACCCGTCCCCCTAACCGCTACGATTGGATACTCCGCCCCGAAGTTCACGCTCAGCGCTCCCGCAACGGTGTGTGGAGGCTCGGTGTCTGCCACCGTATCCAGACCCTTCTCGATCGCCCGGATGAGGGGGTCCGCCCCCTCTCCCTGTACCGCCACGAGCCTCGGCAGGCTATCCAGCCGCCCCATCTCGCGGAGCTCCTGGAAGCCCTTGTACAGACCGAAGAGAAGGTCGCCCCCTGCCACAGGGACGAAGATGTAGTCGGGCACTTCGCGGTCGAGCGCTATCTCATACGCGATTGTCTTGAAGGCGTCGACCAAGAGCGGATTGAAGGGGGCCCAGATGAAGTGGTTCAACCAGTCGGGGACAGCCAATTGAGTCTGTTTGATGGCGGCTTCGAGAGCCGAGCGCGACTCGAAAAGGCCCTTCACCCGCAGCAGGACAGGAGAATACATCGTGATCTGTGAAAGCTTCGAGGCAGGCGAGTCATCCCTGATGAGAACCAGGCACCTAATGCCCGCCCTGGCCGAGTAAGCCGAGATTGCCGCTGCCGCATTCCCGGAGGAGGCGGTGAAGACACCTCTCTTTCTCCACTCACGGGCCAACGAGAGGCCCAAGGAGGCCGCTCTGTCCTTGAAGGAGCCCGTCGGGTTGCATCCCTCGAGCTTGCACCAGACGTTTCGTAGGCCGATCTTCCTTCCGTAGTTAGCTGCTTTCACGTAGGGGGTCCACCCCTCCCCGAGGGATACTATGTTCTGTTCCCCTACTGGAGGAAGAAATTCTGCGAACTGCCAGATGCTCCTCTGCGCCCCGCCCGTGGGGAAGGCACCGCCGAGCCTGTAGTGCGCGCTTAAGATGCCATTGCACTTGGCGCAACGGGAATGAGTGTCAGTCGGGTAGTTCCTGCTGCAGTTGGTACAGACCAGAGATTCAAATCGATTGGCCAATACACTCGAGGCGGCGCCCATCGCTATTAAGAAGGTTCGTTGGGTGAACTGGAGACGCTTATTGTTGTTGCGTCACCGCTTCTACTTCAACCTCGACCAGGATGTCTGGGTCGATGAACCCTGAGACCTGCACCGTCGTGTTCGCGGGCCGTGCAGTTCCGAAGTATTCCTTATGCGCCTTGGCTATCTCGGGCCACTTTGATACATCACTTGTGAATATCCTTGTCCTCACGACATCATCGAGGGACCCTCCGAGTCCACGGAGAGCAGCCTCGATCTTCTTTATTGCATAGACCATCTGAGCGTATGCATCGCCTTTCCCGATTATCTTGCCATTC
>VBPQ01000129.1 GCA_005877185.1 Nitrososphaerota archaeon | reverse complement strand
CACCGCGCGTACCCCCCAGCGTCGAGACGGAGGCGGAAGCGGTGCAGAGCTCCCTCAACGAGCTCGGCATCTGCCCGATGTGCCAGGTCGTCGGGGCCGAGACCGGTGGGCCGAGGCAGATACTGGCCACCGACTTCTACGTCGCCTTTACTCCCTGGGTCTCAAAGCACTCCTACGAGTTCTGGATCTACCCCAAGCATCATCAGACGAGCATCCTCAAGATGTCCCAGAAGGAGATGATGGACCTTGCCCTGATGCTCCGCTCGACTCTGGGAGGATTGGCGAAGGCGCTCGATAACTCGGCCTTCAACCTCGTCTTCCACAGCTCCTCCGAGAAGAAGACTACGAAGCAGATCCACTGGCACATCGAGGTGTACCCCAAAATCTCCACATGGGCGGGGCTCGAGCTCGGCGCTGGGATCTTTGTCAACGAGGTCTCGCCAGAGAATGCGGCTCAGGTGCTCGGCTCGATGTCGAGGAAGGAGCTGGCGCAAATGGTCGGGATCACCTAGCTAGATCGACCGGCTCCGCGTTTAATGGCGTCGAGGAGGGGGGTCGGGTGAGGGTCCCTTCCGCTCGCTATCGCAACATAGTAAGAGGCGAAGTCGAGAAGATAGGAGAGGGTAGAGAGTTCTCCGAGTGGGGTTCCCCCGGAACCTCTCTCCTGCACCGTGTTGACCCTCGACGCTCGAAGCATCCTTATCATCGATTCAATCCTTCTCCCTTCACTCTGGGGTTCTCTAGAGTGTCTTAGGAAGACGGGGGTGAAGCCCTTCGAGTCGCCATCCCAAGCCTCAATTTCGTTGTGAAAGAGCTCAGGGGTCGAATCGGCGAAGGCGTGCTTCTTCGCGTTCTCGTTGAGCGCGTTCTTGAATCGAAGGGCGACCCCTCTCGTTACCGTCGAGCCGTAGATTTTCGGGATTGAATTCCATACCGAGGCGGCGAGACGCTTTGACGGGTTTCTCCCGATAGGGGTAGACACATCGATTTTCGTCCTTGTCTCGTCCAGGGCTCGAAGGGAGTCGTCGACCTCCTCTTCGAGGCCCTTTATCTCGAAAGCCTCTCCCAAGACCTTCAGCGCCGAGTACAGAAGATGCGGCAGAGAGTATCGGGACGCGGAACCTCGCGGTATCTTGACAACGGGAAGACCGTTCTCGCGGGCGAACTCCTCGAGGAGCCCGCCCGAACAGATCGAGACTATAGTCGCGCCTCGCTGCAGCGCGGACTTCGCCCCATCGAGAGTCTCCCTCGTATTTCCTGAGGCGCTGCACGCAAGCACGAGCTCTCCCTGCATCCCGGAATGCCGGAATGTCCCCTTCTCGACCTCCAGGATGGGCCCTCCACGCGACTTCAACCAGTCTGAGATGATATCACCGGCCGAGGCTGACCCACCCATTCCCATGTAGACTGCGCGGGTGTACTGATTGGAGGGAATCTCCACCGCAGCTCTCGCGCCCTCCTCGGCAAGCCTCGGCCAGGAGGCGTACACTTGGTGAACCTTGCTCCTGTCCACACGGCTTATTCTCGCGCTCGAAACGTTGAACTGCAACTCTATCATTCCGGGGGCGGGCTACTCGGTCGGGCTACGAGCCGTCGACCTTGTCTTTGGCTCGACCCGGAGAACGGGCGGGAGCCCGAGGGAGGAGAGAGGGAACATTTCATAACTCCCGCAAAGTTGGCGAAGCAGAGGGCTTCAAGCGCTCAGCGAACCACTCCCCTTCTTCACCTTCGTCAGTCGCCTCTCTTTCCTGCCGGCATCGAAGAGGTACTCGATCAACCTCTCCCCCGCCTTCGAGAGGGCCATCCCTCGCCTGTCCATCATCCTCTGCTGTGTGAGAATCGCCGATTCGAGCTTGAGCTCGACGCCGTGGCTGTTACGTCCGTCGTAGAGTGTGAAGCTCGGCACGTCGTCCCTGACGAGATTCATGACCTGGCTTCCGACGCCTATCTTTTTCCCCGCGAAGACCATGCAGCCGATGGAGACCTTCGCCATGTCTCCGACCATCGGACCCAGCTTCACGAGGTTTGTGTCCACTTTCTTCCCGTCAACTTCCATCTTGACTGAACCGTACGTGTTCTTCAGGTTGCTGAAGGTGCTCCCAGCACCGAGGTTGACCCACTCGCCCACGATCGAGTCGCCGACGTATCCGTGGTGCGACTTGTTCGTGTACGACATCACGATCGAGTTCTCGACCTCGCCGCCGATTCTGCACTCCTCTCCTATCGTCGTCCCGCTCCTGATGAGCGCGGCGTGCAGCCTCGCCTTGGGACCGATGTAACTGGGCCCGGCGACCTGCGAGAAGGCTTCGATGTGAGCGCCGTCATCGATAATGACGGGGCCCTTTGAAACGTCGAAGGAGGTGATCTCCTCGACCTCGGCCTCGGCAGAGATCATCAGGTTACTCGAAGGGCCCTTGACGTTGCTCAGCCTGGGAGGAGGTGCCATCTCCTTCCCGTTGTGCCCTTGGAGAACGATCGCGTAGCCGTTGCTCTGAACGATCTCCCAGATGTTCTCGAAGAGAGTCGCGTCGTGACCCTCGCTCGTTCCGAGCTCTTTTGCGAGTCTCGCGACCGCAGTGGGGGTGACAAGCCCCGCCTTGCCGACGACGGTGGCGAACTGCTGTTTGCTTACACGAGCCATGACCAGCCGTTCCTTGAAGATGACAGCCGACTTCGGCTCCGACCTCAAGACCCTCTCGAACTGCGCATCGGGCCTCACCCGCCCGTTGACGAGGAGAACCTCTTCCTCGACCTCAGGGTTGTACTCGACGTGCAAACTCTCGCGTGTTACGTCGGCTAGGTAATTCCTCCCCAACGGGACGAGCTCCTCCTTCGTTAGTCGCTGAAGGCTCTGCCAGATCGTCCTCGTCCCCCACACGAGTTGGCTGACGTGTCTCGTCAGCGTCAGGGGTGCGAACCTTTCGCAGAGGTCGTCCTCGAAGACAAGAGCCCTCATCCGCTACAGCATCTTTCCCATTCGTTTCATGTAGAGTTCGTTGGCCTCCTTGTAAGCTCTCCTGTCTCCGATGTCCAGGAACTCTCCCGTCATCTTTAGGCCGTATACGGGGGCACCGGCCTTGATTGCGCGCTCGAACGCCTCCTTCATCCCGTACATCTTCGACCTCGGTATGTACCTGAGGAAGCTCTTCTCCATGACGTAGCAACCGATGTTGATGTAGCCCGTTATAGTAGGCTTCTCCTTCCAGTTCGCAACCCTCCCCTCCCCGTCGAGGTCGATGAGCCCGTACTTGAGCGTCGTTTCGTACTTCATCAGCGCCATCGTCGCGACAGCCTTCTTCCTCGAGTGGTACTCGAGGAGCTTCTTGAGGTCGAGGTCAAGCATCGCATCGCCGTAGAGACACAAGAACCTTCCCCTCACCTTACCCTCGGCGGCCTTGAGCTGCCCGGCGATCCCTAGGGGGCGGTTTGCCCTTGCGTAGTCTATCTTCGCACCGAGTTGTGATCCATCCCTGAAGTACTCCTCGACCATCCTCCCCAAGTAGCCGGTCGAGATCACTACCTCTTGCACTCCGCCCTCTCTCAGCCAATCGATTATGTGCTCAAGAATCGGCTTCGCCCCGACGGGCAGCATTGGCTTTGGGAGGAGGAAGGTGTACGGACGCAGCCTCGTGCCGAGCCCACCGGCGAGAATTACAGCTTGGACCTTGCCTATCTCAGTCAGGGGAGCCACGCCGAGGGCTGAAGCTCGCGACCTCATCCCTATATGCTTCTTCGGCTCCCGCGGGGATAGAGGGGTCGATTACGAGTCCCTTTACCCCAAGGCTGGCGACTCTGGGAAGGTCCCTCGTGGTCAGCTTCTTCTGGGTGCGGAGCAGAACGGCACTGGCCGAGAGCCCGGCGATTAGCTTCAGAGTCGCGAAATCGAGGACGGTGAAGGGATTGCCGCGTGCCTGTTGGGGGACGATCGCGACCTCGACGGCCTCGACGCCCCCGAACTCCGAGAGAGAACGAACCTGCTCGAGGATGTAGCCCGCTGAGACCGCGACGACCTTGCGCACCCGCAAATCGTTGAGGACGAAGAGAGGCATCTGGTGGGCGTACATGTCCACGAAGGCGAACCCTCCTGTGACGATGCTCTCCCAGTACTCGGCGGTGAGAGGCTTCGCACCTCCCACAAAGATGCCGCAGGGGATTGACAACGTCGAGATGACGTCCTTGATATAGACGTCGTGCAGCTCGTAGCTCCCGAGATGGCCGGGGCACGAGGCTTCCTCCCCCTCGATGTTGACCATTATCGCGTCGGCGCCGCCCTCCTCCGCCTGAGACGCCAGCGTGACGCTGTTCTTCGGGAGACTCGCGATCAGGGCAAGGTCCTCCCCTCCTCCTCCGCCGCCGCCGACGGACCGAAGGTCCAACACCCCCCTCGCCTGAGAAGTCTCCAAGCTCCCTCGTGCTGCGACACGGAGAGGCCTCTTTAGAAGCGGGGTGCTCAAATGCGTTTAACAGTTAACCTAAACCCGTTGAAAGTCGGAGAACGAATATTCGCGGCGGGCAGTGTCTTAGAAGAACCAGAGGTC
>VBPQ01000128.1 GCA_005877185.1 Nitrososphaerota archaeon | reverse complement strand
ATTACCGCCCGAACAGCCCCGTCGTCTTCGACGAGAAGAGCATGGCGCACTTCTACAGGATGATGTGGAACGGCGAGCTCTCCCCCCGACGAGAATAACTTATACGCCCCTGCGATTTCGAAGCTAAGGCGACTACGGGATGAAGATGTTCGTTGACGGACAATCTGTAGACTCTCATACGGGGACGACTTTCGATGTGCTCGACCCTGCGCGGGGGGAGAAGATTGACTCGGTCCCGAAGGGAGACAGGGAGGACGTCAGGAGGGCTGTCGATGTGGCCGAGCGAGCCTACGCGAAGTGGTCGGAGACCCCGGCCGGCGAACGCTCAAGGCTCCTCTTCAAGATATCAGAGGTTGTCAGAGGGGAGGCTGAAGAGCTCGCGAAGTCGCTCACGAATGAGCAGGGGAAGCCGCTGGGGGAGGCCAAGTCGGAGATAAACTCCTTCGCCAACACTTGCG
>VBPQ01000127.1:572-4970 GCA_005877185.1 Nitrososphaerota archaeon | reverse complement strand
ATACTCCCCTGGAACTTTCCCGTCTCCCTCATGGGCTGGAAGGTGGGACCAGGGCTGGCCGCTGGCAACACTTTCGTAGTGAAGCCGGCGAGCACGACGCCCCTGACTGACCTGAAGATAGCCGAACTCGCGGTCAGGGGAGGCCTCCCCAGGGGAGTCCTGAACGTCGTGACGGGGCCTGGTGCCACCGTCGGGGAGGAGATGCTGGACAACCCCAAGATTCAGAAGATAGCCTTCACGGGCGAGACAGGAACGGGCAAGAGGATCATGGAGGGCTCTTCGAAGTACATCAAGCGGCTCACGCTGGAGCTCGGAGGCTCCGACCCTATGATCGTCTGCGACGACGCGGACGTAGACCTGGCTGTCGAGGGCGCGGCTTGGGGGAGGTTCAGGAATTGCGGTCAATCCTGCACGTCGGTGAAGAGGCTATTCCTCTTCGAGAAGATAGCGGGCGAGTTCACGGAGAAGCTGGTGAAGAAGGTGGAGACGATAAGGCTCGGCCCCGGCCTCGACCCGAAGACCCACATGGGCCCGCTCCACAACGCCGAGCAGAGGGAGAAGGTCGAATCGATGGTCGAGGACGCCACGGGGAGGGGAGCAAATATCCTGACGGGGGGGAGGCGCCCCAAGCGAGAGGGGCTGGAGAGGGGATACTTCTACGAGCCGGCCCTTCTGGCCGACGTCGACTACAAGGCGACGATGGCTAGGGAGGAGTGCTTCGGACCCGCCCTCCCCATCTTCGTGGTCAAAGACATGGACGAAGCCCTTGAGCGGGCGAACGACACGATCTACGGGTTGGGTTCCTCTGTGTGGACCAACAACATGGAGAGGGCAAACTACGCTGCTGAGCGGATGGAGGCTGGGACGACGTGGGTGAACTCGCCGCCGATCGCTAGGGCGGAGGTCCCGTTCGGCGGTTTCAAGCAGAGCGGCTTCGGGAGGGAGCTTGGCATAGAGGGGCTGGACTACTACTACGAGACGAAGAGCATCCAGGTCTACGACTACACGCAGGGAAAGAAGTGGCATTTCCCCGTCTGACACGCAAACCCCTTAATACCATCTGAGAAAGCGCTTTGAAAGAAAATGCCCCAGTTCGCTAGGATAAAGCTGACGAGTACCAACCTCGAGCAGCTGGACAGGGTTGCCAATGAGATTAAGGAAATCACCGAGAAGACAGGGGTAAAGATGAAAGGCCCCCAGCCTCTCCCGACGAAGATGCTGAAGATTACAACGCGAAAGGCCCCCACCGGCGAGGGCACCCACACCTTCGACCACTGGCAGATGAGGATACACAGAAGGATTCTTGACGTTCAGCCTGACGACAGGACGATGAGACAGATTACCAAGCTCAGGATTCCAGACGACGTGAAGGTGGAGTTAATCCTCACTTCCTGACTCACCGCTCTCCGCCTCTGACCCACTGTATCGTCCTCTTCAGACCCTCCTCCAAACTTAGCTCGTTCCTGTAGCCAAGGACCTTCTCGACCTTCCTGTTCGAGGGGTAGCTCACCTGTGGTTCCCTTTCAAGCTCGCTTCGCGGCGGAGCCAGTATCACTTCCGATGAGGAGTTGGTGAGTCTCTTAATCATCTGGGCGAGCTCGCGAATCTTGACGACCTTCTCGCCTCCGAAGTTGAACGCCTCCCCCGCGGAGCCGTCATTCTGGAGAATCGTCAGGACGAGCTTCGCATAGTTCGCGGCGTGTGAAGGGGCTGTCGTGTCCCTCCCGCCATTGTAGAGGGTGAGAGGCTCGTTCGAGAGGCACGCCCGAATGAAACGGATTGTGGCTCTCGTGGGTTGGTCGTGCTCACCGAAGAGAAGCCAGCTCCGCGTGATCGCGACGGGCAACCCTCTGTTCTTGAGGTAGCTCATCACCAGCTGCTCGCCGATCACCTTCGAGTAGTCGTAGGGAACCCGCGGGTCGAAGGGCGACTCCTCGGTGACAGGCAGCTTCTTCGGCACGCCGAAGACGTTCGCTGAACTGGAAAAGATGAATCGCTTCGCCCGTTTCTTGACCGCGAGCTCGAGTACGTTTAGGGTTCCGAAGCAGTTCACTTCGTAACACAGTTGGGGATTCTCGATCGTCTTCTTGATGTCGGTGACAGCGGCGAGGTGGACGATCGCGTCGAAATCGAGTGACTCGAGGCTGTCGACGAAGTCCTTTTCGAGAAGATTTCCGCTCAGCTTCAGCCCCGAGAGGTCGGTGGGTATCGTCTCCACACCTTTCGTTGAAAGGTAATCCAAGAGGTTTCGGCCGACCATTCCGTTCGCCCCGGTGACGAGAACCCTCAAGGTGATGGCGGCCCCCGGTCAAGTTATTTTAATGTGAGTCGGCTTCATCTCGCCATCTGGGCGAAGGCGGCGACGAGTTCGGGGTCGACGACGCCGTAGCCGACGCTCTCGGCACCGTCGCTCATCCTCATCGGCATCCTCGTCACGTAGTAGGGGACCTCGAATCTGCCTACGGTCGCCTCCTCGGCGGTCTCGAAGATCTTCTCGCAGACTCCGTCTTCGTACCGAAACGCAAGGACCGCGACAACCCTCCTTTCCCCAAACCCGCCGCCTCTCCCTCCGCCGGCCAGCGACCCCTCCGCCACTTTCAAGAGAAAGAGGGTGTTCTTCCCCCGGAGAGACTTCAGGTCAACCTCATTCTCGGCGATCACGATGACCCTGCCGCCCCCGCTCAGGAGGCTCGAAATTTCCTCGAGGGGGCTCATCCTCGCAGTCGCTACCTGAGAAAGCCGCCCAGACTCTTCTTCGTGGAGTCACGGCTCGCCACGTCAGAGGGGGAGAGATTCTTCGTCGCCGGCATCTCGACCCCCCTGGCCGAGAGCTCCTTCTTCAGCTGAGAGGCCCACACCCCCTTCCCCGGAAGCGAATTCATGCCGACCAGCAGAACGGTAAAGCCGCGGTTTCCGTATTCCTGAATCTGGTCAGCGACGGACGATATCCAGCCGGTGAGGGCCACCTTGGGCATGGCGAGGGGTGGCATCTTTATGATGCCATACCCCGAGTCGCGGACACATTCGTAGACGTGGGGCGAGTTGGGAAGTCTCTCGTACTGCTGGGGATTCAAGAAGTAGTCCGCGATGATGACCATTCGGAATGAGCGTGAGTCGTTGAATTTCATCGGCTAATCGCTCAGGAAGCTCGCAAGCTCTGCGACCGACCTGTCCATGTCAAAGTCGGGGGAATCCATCGGGACGCCCGAGGCCTTCGGGAAGGGGATGCCACGCTCATCAAGTTCTTTGGCGAGTTCGTCGATCCATATCCCTCTCCCCGGCACAATCTTGTACTCGTCGATCCTCGCGTCTGGCCTCCCACCCCATATTGGTTCTGAAGTCCCTGTGAACCTGACACCGCTCGATGGGCTGCCGTCGAGTCCGATCAGGATGACCTCGTACCCGTCTCTCTGATACCTCTCTATCACATCCGCGCTAAACTTCGCGAGCGACCTGCAGTGCCTCCTGTAGCCCGGGTTGTCGTAGATGTCCTTTGTTGTCCACCAGCGCGTTGCCCCGTTGAAGAGGAGCTCTGGACACGGGAGCTGCTCGATAACATAGCCGCTCGACTTCAGTAGGTCGATGACCGGCGAAACAACTCCGGGGAGACGCGCGAACTCGGCTACCTTCGCATTCTGGTTGACGAGACAGTGGGCGACGAAGGCTACCTTTCTCCTGCTCCTCCTCTTCCCACCTGCACTCTTCATGCGAGAATTGCGCGTTTCACCCTTCAAGATTATTTAAGGGTTGAAAGGGCGAAAGGTGAAGAGAAACCGGGATGGTTCGAAATGCCCTGTCGAGGTCGACCGTTGAAGCTTGAGAATCGTTGTAGCAGTCGGCGGGAACGCCCTCGAAAGACCAGAAGAGAAGGGGAGCTACGAGGAGCAACTGAGAAATGTGCGAGTTGCCTGCGGCGAACTCGTCCAGCTCCTCACGAAGGGCCACCAGCTTCTGATAACTCACGGGAACGGCCCCCAGGTGGGAACCCTCGCACTGCAACAGGAGAAGGCGCGAGGCGACCTGTCTACTCAGCCGTTGCACGTCCTCGGGGCCATGACGCAGGGACAGATAGGCTACATGATACAGCAGACGCTGCAGAATCTAGCTGGCCGCGCCCGGATCAGCAAGCCGATCGTTTCAATCGTGACTCAGGTTCTCGTGGATAGGAGCGACCCAGCGTTCAAGAACCCCACCAAGCCAATCGGGCCATTCTACGACCTCGAAACATCGGAGAGGCTGAAGGCTGAGCGCGGCTACTTGATGGCGAAGGTGAAACCCGAGGGAGTCCGGGTCTACCGAAGGGTGGTACCCTCCCCAGAGCCGATCCGAATCATAGAAGCCGAGGTCATCAAGAGGCTCTTCGACGAGGGTGGCGTGGTAGTCGCATCGGGCGGGGGT
>VBPQ01000127.1:0-550 GCA_005877185.1 Nitrososphaerota archaeon | reverse complement strand
AGAGGGGGTGGAAGCAGTGGTCGACAAAGACCTCGCGGCAGAGAAGTTGGCCGAGTCTCTGGGGGCGGAGGGGCTCCTCATATTGACGGACGTGGACGGGGTGAAGTTGAACTTCGGAACTCCGAAAGAGATGAGCGTCAGGCGGTTGACCGTCGGTGAAGCGAAGCGCTACCTGCTAGAGGGGGAATTTCTCGCGGGTAGCATGAAGCCCAAGGTGCAGGCCTGTGTCAGATTCACTGAATGGGGCGGGAGGGCGGCCGTGATAGCCTCACTAGGGAGGGCGGTGGAGTCGTTGGAGGAGAAGGCGGGGACCACCTTCAACATGGGCTGAGGTGCACGCACGCGCCGGAAACTACTATGAAGCGGGCTCTGCCTGAAGCTGCCCCTCCCTCCCTGGCCTGGAAATATTTTTATAAGAAAATAGGGTGAAACCCCTCCTTGAGTAACGGAGAGTCGGTAGGTCGGGCCGTTCCCCCACAGGATGCTCACCTGAAAGTTACCGGAACCGCCGTCTACACGTACGACTGGTCTATCCCGGGCACGCTGCACG
>VBPQ01000126.1 GCA_005877185.1 Nitrososphaerota archaeon | reverse complement strand
TCCCGCTTTCATCAATCCCAACGTCCCATCCTGTTGCTTTCCCATCCCTTGGAACCTCGTCTTCGCCACGAAGGCGTTCTCGGCCCTCTTCGCGATCAGCGGCTACTCAGTCTACTTCCTCAGAAGCCTAGACGCGGACCGGACCATCTAGGCTTTCTCCAGCTTCCCGGCCGGGCTGCCGAAGCTCGCGTAGAGGAGTGCGAGGTACAGGAGGGCGATCACCGCGAAGGAGGCCACTGAGTACGTCGCGAACGTCGAAAAGAAAGAGCCGAGGAGCGGTGCTGCGACGTATGCCTGGTAGCCCGCGAGGAGGACTCCGTAGAGTGCGCTGGCCTTCGCGAGAGCACGGGAGAACTTCCTCTCAGGTCGAAGGAGGAGAAGCGCACCGCTCACTATGCTCCGACCCAGACGATCCCGAGCACGATGAAGATGTACGCGAGGTACTTCTTTACAGCCTCCGTTATGCCCGCCATCTCTCCGCGTCCGCGGCTTGAATCAGATATAAATGGTGGTGCCGAGACGCCACATCTGCTCTCTGGAGGGATGGGCTAGTTGGAGGCGGTTGTTCGGGCAGACAAGCTGAGGGAAAGGCTCGCTTCGCTCACGAAGCCAGTCTCCGAGCTGGAAGAGGGGATGCTCATCTCGGCGACATACGACGGCGACCTCCGCGTCGCAGTCCTGAAATTTTATGAGCCGAAGACCGGGCAGATGCGGCTCTGGCGGGACAATACCGGGCACAAGCCTTACTGTTACACGAAGTTGGAGAGACAAGAGCTCGAGGTGGTCGGGCGGAGGAACGACGTCTTGAGAATCGAAGAGACCGAAAAGGCCGACCTCCTCTCAGACTCGATGATCAAGGTCAGGAAGATCGTCGCCACAGACCCGCTCGCGATAGGCGGGGGGCAAAACAGCGTCAGAGACCAGATCAGGGCGTGGGAGGCTGACATCAAGTATTTCGAGAACTACGCCTACGACAACGGCCTTCGGATGGGGACGTACTACCGAATTTCAGGCGGGAAGGTACTCCCGCTGAAGCTGGACGCACCGGAGCTCGTCACGAAGTCCCTCGAAGAGATCTTCCGAAGGAATCCCCCTGAATTCGGCCCCTACCTGAGAGAGTGGGCGGAGCTTCTCGGGCAGCCTCTCCCTGACTTCAAGCGAATCGCTCTGGACATAGAGGTCGCGAATGAGGAGAACAGGGTTCCGGACCCCGACGCTGCTGACCTCCCCGTCATAGCCGTCTCCTTCTTCAACGAGTACGAGAAGGTCGTCTACCTCCTGGAGAGGGAGAACAGGGAGACGGTTGAGTTATCGAACGCGGAGTACAAGACCGTCCTCTTCCACGATGAGCAGACCCTCCTCCGGGCCACACTAAGCAAGATGATGGAGTACCCCGTCGTCGTCACCTTCAACGGTGACGACTTCGACTTGCGTTACCTCAAACACAGGGCCGAGCGTAGGGAAATCAGTATCCGAGAGGAGGAGAACCCCATCACCCTCGAGAGGGTGGCCGCGACCCTGAAGCACGGGATCCACATCGACCTCTACCAGTTCTTCAGGAATCGGTCAATCCAGGTTTACGCGTTCAGCAACAAGTACACGGAGCACACCCTGAACGGCATAGCCGAAATCCTCCTCGGCAAGTCGAAGATCGAGTTCGAGGGTAACGTGGGCGACCTGCCCCTTTCGGAACTTGCGAACTACTGCTTCAATGACGCTCGGCTGGCCTACGAGCTGACCAGCATGAGCGGCTCGGTGGTGATGAAGTTGCTGGTCGTGCTCGCGAGGATCGGGAAGATGCCGATGAACGACGTCTCGAGATTGGGCGTCTCCAACTGGATCAGGAGCATGCTCTTCTACGAGCACCGCAAGATCAACGCCCTCATCCCGCGACAGGACGAGCTCTCCGAGAAGGGGGGCGCCTCCTCCCAGGCGATAATCAAGGGCAAGAAGTACAAGGGTGGCCTCGTGATAGAGCCGAAGCCCGGGGTTTACTTCGACGTCTCGGTCCTCGACTTTGCGAGTCTAATCTACGACGAATCGATTTTCGTAAGAATGCGACAAAGTGGTAAGGTGTACAGAACGAAGATAGGCGAGTTTGTTGAACAACGATTACCCCCCGGAGAAGATTTTGCGGCAAAGGAAGTTGGCCCTACCTGGGACGTGTTGTCATTTGACTATGGAAGACAGCGAGCGTCGTGGAAGACGGTTACCGCTGTCATACGTCATCCCACTCAAACAGATGTGCTCGAAGTCGTGACTGAATCTGGTCGTCGAGTGCGTATAACAAAAGGTCACTCCCTCATTTCCCTTGACTCGCGTGGCAAGAAGAAAACTGTCCGAGGAAAGGATCTGAATGTCGGGGATTATCTTGTTGTCCTGAGTTCATTCAGTGCTGACCAGCAGGAGGTCGCGCTCGACTTACTGCCATATCTACAGAAGCTATCGGATTACGACATAACACGAGGAGCCGGGGGCCACGGGAGAACCGTGATTCTCAAATCAAAACGAAGTCACAGAAGATTCGTCCTGGAACGGTTCCTACCGTTGACTTCGGACTTGATGTGGGGACTAGGTTACTGGGTTGCAGAGGGATGGCTGGGCGGAGACAAGTATGGGGAATCACTTCAAATGGAAGCCGCTTCGAAAGACATAGAAAATGCACGGTCCAAGTTCGACAAAGCGGGCTTCGGAGCCTGGTCATCTGAGTCGAAAACACCAGGGTGCAGCAATCTTGGCATCAATGGAAGGTATGAACACGGCGTCTGCGTCCTACCTGCTACGATATTTGCGAAGCTAGTCAAAATATGGTTTGGCGACCATTCTCCCAAAAAGCGAATTCCAGATTGGGTTCTCCAACTTCCACTGCAGACGAGAAACGCGTTCATGCAAGGGTACTACAAAGGTGATGGCTTCAACTCCACTGATTATGCCCAATTTGTGACCAATGGAAGGTACAAGGTAGGAAGTTATTCACAGCTCCTTGTGAGTGACATGATGTCTTTGGGATTGATGAGCGGGCTTCATTGCTTCTCAAAGGCTCTCAACAGCCGCGAATCCTACCTGACATGGAGCGACGGGGCCGAAAGTTATCTCGATACAAAGCGACCCCCGCCTGAACTCTTGGTCCGTTCCGAACATGTACAATCCTTTGCCAAGACAGCGTTTTATTCCCACCGGCGGGAACCTGTGCGGTACGAACGGGTAAACAGAACCTCCGTCAATGAATACAAGCAAGAACTCGAGAACTTCTATGGCGGGAACTGTCACTTCGAGAAAGTAAAGCGGATCACAGCTGTCGAAAACTCATCACCAGTATATGACATCAGCGTCAAGGGAAGCGAGAGCTTTTTCAACACCGACGGAATCCTAGTGTCAAACTCACTCTACCCTTCGCTGATCAAGGTGCATAACCTCTCCTACGAGACCGTGAACTGCCCCCATGAAGAGTGCAGGAAGAACATTGTCCCCGAGACGACTCATTGGGTCTGCACTAGGAGGAAGGGAGTCACCAGCCTCGTCACAGGTTCTCTTCGTGACCTCAGGGTCAGCCACTACAAGCCCCTTTCGAAGGTTCCGACTCTCGGCAAGGACGAGGGGGACCTATACGGCATCGTCTCACAGGGTCTGAAGGTCATTCTGAACGCCTGCTTCAGCGGCGACACAGAACTCGTTACCCCTGAAGGGATCAAGAACATCAAAGATTTCAAAGTCGGTGACAGAGTTGTTAGCGTTAACCCCGAGTCACTGGAACCGGAAATCGACGAGGTCGTCGATGTTCAGGCGTTCGACTACAATGGAGACATGTACCACTTTAAGGACAAGAGATTCGTCGACCTGCTTGTCACCCCGAACCACAGATTTCTTACGATCGATAGAAGAGGTGGATCGAGGACGGGCGTGGTGTTCCGCAGCGCGGAGGAGATCTACAAAGGGACAAACATGACGATACCTAAACTCAGGTCTCCACCCATTAGTGGGGCTTCGTCGAGGATATCGATGCTCAAGACTGCAAGGGCCCTGCACGCGGACGTGCATCTGTATCCTAACGGCCGCCGCCTGTCCTCTTGGTTCCGAACTCTCGAACCTGGATTGAGGAGCAAGATTAGGGCCTTCGGTACCGTGCACAAGCAGAAGAGCAAGGTCAACAAGAGTTGGGGCTCCCACTATTCTCTTCCTTCCTCCGAGATATCCGAGGAAGACCTCGACGAAGTCGAGAGAAACGGAGGATTTGCGCTGGTGAGCGAGAAGAGGTCCTCGAAGATCCCTGTGCGCTTCGACGGCGATAGGTTCGCCGCGCTGTGCGGCTGGTTTGTCTCGGAGGGGTCATTGTACTCGACGGCTCCGAGGGAGTACCCGACTGGTGCCAAGCGAGGGCGCAGCGAAGGCGTCGTGGTCTCCCAGAGCTACGGAAGGGGAAACCCCAGGGGCCTCGTCTACAGAGGCAAGATCGCTGGTCTCCTCTCTAGCCTGCGGCTAAGAGGCCGAACTGACTCTGAAGAGCAGGAGTACTTCAAAGTCGCGAGCGGAATACTCCACGAGTGGACTCGCTCGAACTGCTATTCAGAAGGGGTAGGTTCTCACAGGGCTAGCGCGAAGTGTATTCCCCGATTCGTCTTCGCGTCCGTAGAAACCATGAGGGCTTTTCTTGAGTCTGCCTACATGGGAGATGGCTCCGCGAAGCAGGTGTGCTATTCCACGACCAGCGAGTCGCTCGCCAAAGACATGGTAGTCCTTCTGAGCCTTCTCGGGGGAAAATCGAAAATCAAATGGGACAATGGGGTCTACCGGCTAACCTTCAAGAACGTGAGCAGCAAACTCACCCATTCTGGCGGTCGGATACACAAGTATGTTACCCGGTTTCCCTATGAAGGGAAAGTATACTGCGTGACGACCGCAAAGAACCACACGGTGACGGCCGGAAGGAACGGGAGGTTCGTCCAAGTCGGTCAGTCCTACGGCGTCATGGGATTCGAGACTTTCGCGTTCTACTGCCTTCCCGTCGCGGAGGCGACGGCGGCTCTCGGAAGATACGCGATAACGAAAACTATAGAGAAATGTGGGGAGCTCGGAATCTCGGTGATCTACGGAGATACTGATTCGATTTTTTTGCAGAGCCCTTCGAAAGAGCAAGTAATGACAGTCACCCTCTGGGCTGAGAAGGAGCTCGGAGTGGAACTCGACCTCGATAAGAATTACAGGTACATCGCGTTCAGCAGCAGGAAGAAGAACTACTTCGGTGTCCTCCCCGACGGAACACCCGACATCAAGGGTTTGACAGGCAAGAAATCTCAGACGCCGGAGTTCTTGAAGAAGACCTTCTACGATGCGCTGGAAATACTCGGCAGGGTCCAGACATCGGCTGACTT
>VBPQ01000125.1 GCA_005877185.1 Nitrososphaerota archaeon | reverse complement strand
CGAAGCCGCAACTGGAGCAGAAAAGCTCCCCGCCGGCAGTGTCCACTATCATCGGACCCTTTCCGCAACGAGGGCACTTGTCAAGTGCCTTCTGGAGCTTTAGCAGCCGCGAAAAGTCTCTTTCTGTGAACAAATTTTTCACTATCGAAAGCGATTTATTACAAGACATTAGTCGAGGAAGAAGTATATAAACTTATAGGCAAAGGTTTTAACAAAGTTCAGAAACCGGCGAGGCCGCGTATCACGCCCGCGAAGGTAGGAAGCCATACCGACTATTAAGTAATGAAATCTTACTTGGTCACCCTTGACTATCGGTCCTGCGCCTAGGCCTGGATCAGACAGGTAATTCGGAAACCGGCTCAGGATTGACGCGCCTCACCCAGCGAAACGAAATTCGTCTGAAATGCGAGACAGGCTACGGGCGTCCTGAGGACAGTGTTTTTCAGCTAAAGTTCACAATAATCGGGAGCATAGAAACCCGACGAGTTGGGAGAAGCCACTCGAGATTATCCGCTTACCTGCGGCTCGTCACCGGTTCCCTTTCCGCCGGTTTCTCTCGTGGATTCAGCCCTTCTGCTCCATCGGTCATCATCACGCGAAAAACCTCCTTGACCAGCGACAGTTTTACGAAACAGAAGAGCGATCTCCACGGGAGGCGATAGACCTCTTCTCTCTGAAGCCGCAAGCGTCTTCAAGATTGGAGACAACCGCAAGTGAGTTCTCAAAAGGACCGGAGAATTTGGTGACGGGCAACTCATGGTTAAATAAGATGTCGGACGAGATGTGATTGATGAAGAAGCTTTACCAAGCTTTCTTCGCAACCTTGGTGATCGCGGTCCTAACGACCGCCACAATTCTCACCGTCTTCGGAGCACCCCAATCAGCCGACGAAAATGATGAGCAGAACAATAACCGAGATTTCAGCGCGACCCTTGGCGGATTCAATGAAACTCCCCAAACACTCTTCTCCAGCGGGATAGGCACGTTCACGGCCACCCTGAGCGATGACGGGACAACTCTGACCTACACTCTTTCGTACACCGGCCTCACCGGAGCGTTCGCCGCTCACATCCACCTAGGCGCGCCAGGCACAAGCGGAGGAGTTTCGGCCTTCCTCTGCGGAGGCAGCAAACCTTCGTGTCCAGACTCTTCGGGGACCGTAACCGGAACCATAACCGCTGCAGACGTCATCGGCCCAGCGGGTCAAGGACTTGCCGCCGGCAACTTCGCTGGCTTTATTGCGTCGATGCGCGCGGGCGCGACCTACACTAACGTCCACACCTCCGCCCACCCTGGCGGCGAAATACGCGGGGCTATCACCACCGGCGAAGATTAGCAGTAGTACCGATGCACGACAGCGTCTTCGAAGATGACGCTGCAAGAGTAGCGAAGGCTCTGGTCGGGACGGTCTCAGAAGTTGTCGGCCGAACGACGAGAAGAGGTGCCGAGTTTTCTCCCCTCGGGCTCCTCTCCTCTCTTCACCCTGCGGGGCAAGGCTCGGGCTTTTTCGTGCTTTATGGATATCCTTTTCTTGAATTTCTCTGTTCTCTCGTCTGCGACTATTTTTGCGTCACGGATATGCCGAGTGGGAAACCGAGGTACTACCGTTTAGGGCGATTCAATCTTCTCGAAAACGAGCCCCGCTGCTCTCGACGGTGATGGGCTTCGGAATCCCCGGACTAATCGCCGCCTTATTCGCCTCGAACCTGCTCATGGCGGTGCTCTGACTCGTGCTCGCGACCCGGCGGGCCCGCGCCACCGTCTTCTTCAAGCCGATGGTCTCGACGTTGGCGAGTACGCTCCTCGCGCTGTCTGCGATGCTGGTGGCCCAACCTTTCGTTGCGGAGCCCTTCGTGGCGCTGTGGGTGGACGTCGCCGTATTTCTCTTCGCCTACTTGACTGCGATGCCATTCCTGGGCGAAGTGGGGATGGTAGACCTCGAGCTCCTGGATGCGGTGATTAGGGGCCTGGGGTTCTTCAGCAGGATGATCCTACCAATCTTGGAGTACGAAAGAATGCTCGGGAGGGCAGGGCGGCTCAGAAGAAGACCTCCTCCGATGAGCGGTTGAGCAAGCAGAACTGATCAATACTTCTAGCGACTTCCCTATTTTCGTTCAGACACTGGAGGGGAGTCGGCAGCACAGGGGATCAGGTCGCTTTCGGAAGCCATACCTCAACCTTCGCTCCCTTGGCATAGTCACTCTTCACCCTGTTGCCGATCTCAAGCCTCCCCCGATAGCGCTCAACCACGAGCGCGTGGACGATGGATAGGCCCAGGCCGCCTACGCTCCCGGTCCGCTGGTACCGAGTGGATACTTGCGTCTTCATCTCGTCGGGAATGCCTCTCCCCCTGTCTGTGACGGTGACCTTCCAATACGCGTGCCTGGGCGCATTGGTGTTGTCGATTTCTTCCGTTCTCTTCAGGCTCATCTCAATTGCAACCCTCTTCGAATCCGTGTATCTGACCGAGTTGTAGAGAATATTGACGAACACCTCGTCGAGTAGCTCGTCAGCTACAACCATCGCCCTTGGGAGTCTGCATCTGACTACTATGGTCCTGCCGGGGTTGCTTCTCTTCACGAGCAGAACGGCCCTCTCCAGCGACTTGCTGAGGTCTGTTGAAGAGAGCACCGGGCTCCTGTCCGCCCTTATCCTCCCCAGGGTCCTCGCGTTGTTGATGAGGCGGCTTGAGCCGTCTATGGCCCTCAGAATCGCCCTCAGGAAATCTCTTGATTTCTCGTCCGCTAGCCTCCCCCTCAATTTACCCTCCAACAACTCAGTGTTGGATTGAATGATCTGGTTGAAGTTTCTCATGTCGTGAGTCAGAATGTCCTGCATCAACTCTGCCTCCTTTCTGCTTCTCTCTTCTCCTGCGCGCAGCTCCGCCTCCTCCCAGAGCGACTCGAAGATGGCCGCGATGCCAGCGACCGTTGCCCTGTTCGTGGAGAGGACAGCCGAGAGGTTGGATTGACCCGTACGCCTTCTCATGCGGTCTGAATAGATGTACTGTGCGAGCACCATCCCCTTCCCATCGTATATTCCCAGCCCGAGGTCGAGGATCGGATTCGTCGCAAGTCTCCGGATCTCGAAGCCCTGCAATCTGTACCTCTCCGTCACTCGCGGTCCTTCATCAGAGAATGAACCAAGCATTCTGACCTTCACCCCGTCCTTTCTCGCCTTCGAGGCGACCTTCTGAAAGAAGGCAAGGTTGTCGCTTATGGAACTCTCGCTGGGCACGATGATCAGCGCTTCCTTCTTCATGTCGTTGACGAATCTGTCTGCCGTTTCGAGTATCAGCGACGTGTCAAAGGTGATCTTTGTCTCTCCAATCTCCTCTCCCTCCTCCAGCTGCTTGATTCTGAGGTCAGCCGGAATCGCCTTCTCCCAGAGCATCTCAAACAGGTAACGGTTCCGCTCCACGACCTCGGGCTCGTTGCTGTAAAGAATCTCGGGCAGAGGCTGGCCACCCCAAATCAATCTCGACGTCGCGACGAACTCGGTTTCCGTAATGGAAAAGTTGCCCTTCACGCCGTCGAGGTGCTTGACCTCGATGGAGAGCTCGTCTGCCAGTCGTCTGAAGTCCCGCAGATTCTCCTTCGTGATCTCAGTCACGTACCGTGTCTTGATGCCGCGAGACTTCGCGTCCCGAAGGAGCTTCACATAGGCGTCGGATCCGAGGAGCACTGAGGGTCCGGCCAACTTCGCGAAGGTGCTGATTGTGCCTTTCGACCTTGAGACGGCTCCAGTCATGAGCGCGGTCAGCTTCTCTGCCCCTCGAACGACTTCAGTTCTCTGGCGCGGGATCCCGGTTTCAAGCTCGCTGAGCCTCGTCTCGACTGGGACGGCGGACTCCCAGAGCATGTCAAAGAGGCCCTGCTGATGCCTGACGAAGTGTTCGTCGTTGCTGTAAAGGAGTGGACCGTCCTGGTTGAACTCCTCGGTGCCCGGGCTCGCCAGATACTCGCTGTCGCTGACGCCGAAGTAGCTCTCGATGCTGTCAAGGTGCCGGAGCTCTACTCCGGCCTTCATGAGTTCCCTGCACTGCGAGGCGTTTTCATTCGTTATCACTGTCAGCAACCGAAGCCTTCCTCCCCTCTTCCCTATCTCCAAGTACGCCTCACCCATCCCTTCCGTCCCTTGGGGTTGCCTCGGAGTGATCGCGGCCGTGCAGATGTCCATCCGCATCTTCGCGCTCGCAAGGAAATGCAGGGTGGTGCTTAGCACCTTCTCCCGACCCCGCAGAACTTCCGTCCGCCTCTCCGAGGTGTCCAGACTCGTCACGAGGCGATCATCTCAACGGGGTAGGCGGGGGGAATCGGCAGGATCAACCAATCTGACACAGATTCCTTCGTCTCTATTGATTCTTTGTTCAATATATTCTATGTGCCATAGCCACATATAGTTTTTAGATCAAGGCGACCGCGAAAATGATGTGGTTTCCGACAAGGAAGAAAGGAATCCTGACTCTCTCTCAACTCTCTTGCTCCCTGCGTTCTTCGCGACCGAACCCTCCGTTGCCGATGCGACGACCACGCCCATCGCCCACCTGGTGGTCATCTATCAAGAAAACATTTCCTTCGACCACAACTTCGGAACGTATCCGATTGCGTCGAACCCGGCGGGGGAGCCTTCATTCACTCCCTCCCCCGACACCCCCTCGGTCAACGGGCTGAGCGGCGCGATTCTCACGGGCAACCCCAAAACCACGAATCCCTTCCGCCTCGACCGCTCGCAGGCTGTCACCTGCGACCAGAACTATGACTACACCGCCGAACAGCAGGTGTACGATGGGGGCCTCCTGGACAGGTTCGTCCAGTTCACCGGCTCGACGGGCTCGGGGTGCATCCCGAACCTTGTGATGGGGTACTACGACGGCAACACCGTCATGGCGCTGTGGAACTACGCGCAGAACTTTGCCATCAGCGACA
>VBPQ01000121.1 GCA_005877185.1 Nitrososphaerota archaeon | reverse complement strand
ACGAATTCGCCGCTGGGGCAGTCGTGTCCTACAACGTCGCGGGCCAGACCGGGAACGGCATCTTCGACGCAGCACAGACCTTGGGCGCGCAGAAGGGGCAGACGATGGGCCCTCCGTTTGGCATCGGGGTCGATTCTGACCAGGACTACATCCAGCCCGGATACATCCTCGCGAGCCAGATGAAGCGGGTCGACACGGCAGTCCTGACTGCCACGAAGTTGGCAGTGAACGGGTCGTTCAGCTCCGTCGTACAAAGTACAGGCGCGGACCTGAGCTTCAACATGGCTAGCGGCGGTGTCGCAATCAGCACAGTCAGCGATGTCAACGCATTCATACAAATCGCCGTCAACCAAGGAAAGTCCTACAACGTGACTACCATCACTAACCAGATTCAGACCATGAGAAACGCTGTCACTGCGAAGTGTGGCGCGGTGTATGATTACGTGAACACCGTTGTAAGCCAGATCAAGAGCGGGCAGGTTCACGTCCCACTGGTCCTGACACAAGACGCAATCACATTGTGGCGGAGCAGGTACGGATAGCTCCGCCGACCCACATTTTTAGGGTGTTCTAGTGGCCAGTCCCACAAAAGAACTGGTCAGGACCGCTAATCTGACAAAAACTTACGCTGACGGCACTCACGCGTTGACCGGGGTGGATTTTTCCGTCACAAAGGGAGAGATACACGGGCTCTTGGGAGAAAATGGAGCAGGGAAGACGACCCTCTCAAAAATCCTATCTGGCATCCTTAAACCTACTTCGGGAGAAATCTACATCAAGGGGAACCTCGTTCGCATGAAGCGACCGAGCGATGCCCTCGGGCTAGGAGTCGGGATGGTGCACCAGCACTTTGCGCTCGTCCGACCTTTCAGCGCCTTCGAGAACATCGTGCTCGGGACAGACCTCAACCCGACGGGGGAGAGAGCGAAGGAAGCGAAAGCCAGCATCATGGAACTGGCAAAGGGGGTCGGTTTGCAGGTCGCCTTGGACACGCCTGTCGAGAGTCTCTCCCTCGGTGCGCAGCAAAGGGTGGAGATTTTGAAAATGCTCTACAGAAGAGTCGATATCCTGATACTTGACGAACCCACTTCCTCTCTTACCATCAAGGAGACGGGAGAGCTCTTCAAATCCCTGTTGAAACTGAAGGAAGAGGGGAAATGCGTAATCTTCATCACTCACAAGCTTAGAGAAGTGATGGACTTCTGCGACAGCATCACGGTCCTACGTCAAGGGAAAGTCACGGGAAGGATAAGCAAGTCGGAGGCGTCCCCGATAACCCTCGCCAGGATGATGGTAGGGCGAAACGTCGAATTCGAGCTCAAACGGCCACCGATGACGCCGGGGGCAGAGGTCTTCGCAATTGATAACCTGACACTACTCGACAAGGCGGGGAAGGAGGTCGTGAAGGACGTTTCCCTCAGGGTCAGACGAGGCGAAATATTCGGCATTGCAGGGGTCGAGGGGAATGGTCAGACGGAGCTCGCGGAGGCTATCGCGGGAATCCGAAGGGTTGCCAGGGGGAGCATCAGGCTCAAAGGGACAGAAACGGGAGGGAAGTCCTCATCTGTGATCCGCAGGCATGGGGCAGGGCTCATTCCTGAAGACAGGCGGCGGATGGGACTAATCCTCGAAATGAACCTAGAAGAGAACGTAATACTGGGGAAACAACGCGATCTTCAGTTCAGGGGATCCTTGACCTCAATCGCGTGGCGAAAGGTCAGGCAGTTCACCTCGGACCTGATGAAAAAGTTCGAGATAACCGCCAAGGGACCAGAGTCGCCCGCAAGGAGCCTCAGCGGGGGGAACCAGCAGAAGGTCGTGGTTTCGAGAGAATTGAGCAGTGACCCAGACTTCATTGTGGCCGCGCAGCCCACGCGAGGGCTCGACGTGGCCGCAACCGAGTATATCCGGAAGCTCCTATTGGACTCTCGGAGCGCAGGAAAGGCCGTCTTGCTTATCTCCGCGGAGCTGGATGAAATTCTTCAACTTTCGGACCAGATTGGGGTAATGTACGAAGGGAGGCTAATCGGGGTCGGCGCCGCAGAGACGATGTCGCGAGAAACAATCGGACTCTTGATGGGAGGGATAGCCGCCTGAAAATCCTGCTGCTCGGTGAGGGGCGAGTTCTCGCCCCGCTAGAAGAATCGGCATTCGCGGCACTGACGGGGTTCTTCTTCGGCGGGATTCTCCTTGTCGTCCTCGGATACAACCCAATCCTCGCTTACTACTATATGTTCTATGGGGCTCTCGGGAGCCTCTCGAACGTTACCGACATGCTCGGGAACGCGGCTCCCCTCATCCTCACTGCGCTCACGTTCGGGGTGGGGGTTCGCGCCGGGCTCTTCAACATCGGAGCCGAGGGGCAGGTCTACGTCGGCGCGGGAGCGGCGATTTACACGAGCTACTATTTCCTCCCCGCGGGGATTCATCTAGGCTTCGCGCTCGTCTTGGCGGGAGCCGCCGGGGCGCTCATGGCAGTCCCGACTTATCTCCTCAAGGCGTACCGAGGAGTGAACGAAGTCATCACGACCATCATGCTGAACTGGACGGCGTATTTTGGCATGCTATGGGTAGCCATCGTACTGCTCGCTGACCCGGCCAGGCCCGAGAAGACTATCAGCGTAGCCCCCACGTCGAGGTTCCCAGACCTTCTCTTGGGGAGCGTGTCCACGTCAGCCCTTCTTTTCGCAATTGCCGTCGCCGGGGCTTTCTACGTGTACCTTTGGCTTACCCCTAGCGGATACGAGCTGAGGTCCGTGGGTTTGAACCCGGAAGCGGCGAGATTCAGCGGGATCAATCCCAGGAGGCCTCTCCTCTACGCATTGCTCCTCGGCGGAGTCTCGGCGGGGTTGGCGGGAGCCGTCCAGGTCGCGGGAAGGACGACGCCGTACGCGCTCTACACAGGCCTTTCGAATGTGCTCAACTACGGATACAACGGAATTGGAGTCGCGCTCATCGGTAGGAACCACCCACTCGGCATCATCGTCGCGGGGCTGTTCTTCGGTACACTTCAGGCGGGGTTTTCAACTGTCCAGCTCTATGCGCGCGTCCCTTTCGAGATTATTCAGGTTATCGAAGGAATCATCATCTTCACGGTAGCAGCGCCTGAGCTTTACCGGAGGTTCAGGGGGTCACTGAAGAAATGAGCCTGGACTTCTCAATCGTGGGCGCGATATCCGTGACCGGGCTCAATCTGATGGTTCCCATCGCTCTCACGGCGATCGGGGAAGTCTTCGGAGAAAAGGCGGGTGTCGTCAACATCGGCCTCGAAGGAACAATCCTCACGGGGGCGTGGAGTGCGGTCTACTTCTCGTGGCTTGCCCAGAACCCTTGGGTCGGGCTCCTGGGGGGCGCCCTGACGGGGGCGTTGTTCGGCGCCCTCCATGGGTACGTAGCGATCTGGCTCAAGGGAGATCAAATCATAAGTGGCGTCGGGATTAACATCTTCGCTCTTGGTTTCGTTCCCTTCGCGATTCAGGCAGTATGGGGGGTCCAGGGGACGTTCTCGAAGTGCTCCGTTTGCGGGGTGCCGGAGATCTCCACGCCCTGGAGTCCCCTTTCATACTTCGTACCGCTGACAGTCATTGTCGCGGTCGGCTTCTGGTATCTTTTGAACAGGACGCGGTATGGGAGCATAACGAAGGCGACGGGGGAGAACCCAGAGGCGGCCGACGCTGTGGGAATCAACGTCGAGAAGGTTCGTTTCCTGGCGGTCACGATCGGCGCGACTCTTGCCGGGCTCTCCGGAGCGTTTCTCAGCATCGATTACACGGGCGGAATCACCAAGGACATTAGCGCGGGGAGGGGATTCATCGCCCTGGCGACTGTAGTCTTCGCAGGGTGGAAGCCGTTGCTCGCCCTTGGAGGAGGGATCCTGTTCGGGTTCGCCCAGGAGGCGAGTAGCTTTGCCACGACGCTACCCGCCATTGGACACACCTTGCCTTCCGTAGACTACATTTTCTCCACCCTGCCATACATCATCACTCTCGTCGTCGTGGCAACAGCGATTGGAAGGTCAAGATTCCCCAAGGCACTGGGGACGCCCTATCGTCGTGAATAACTCACATTCTGCTCTGAAATCACCAGGCTCTAGCCCGGAGACCCTCGATTGCGGCTGTTGCGAATAGGAAACTCTTAAAGGAAGTTCGTCATCTCGACCGATTATGTCTAAGAAGAGGAAGAGCAGAGGGCGGTCGAAGGGAGGAAAAGGGCGGTCGGGCTTCATCTCGTGCAGTAACTGCGGTGCCCTGGTACCCCGTGACAAGGCAAAGAAGGTCACGACGCGCCTATCGATGGTCGAGCCAAGCCTCGCGAGGGAGCTGAGACAGCAGGGTGCGTACATCGCCGCTCCTACGACTGTTCGCTATTATTGCATAAGTTGCAGTGTGCACTACGGCATCGTCAGAGTTAGGGCGAAGAGCGAGCGGCGTTTCAGTTAGTTAGTTAACGCTAAGGTAGGGGGGCGACCCGAAACCTCCTTCGAGAGATTCATCCAGGCGGTAGCCGTTCTCTGGAGGAAGGTCAGAATCGCGACTACCGCCACGACGAGGACGCCGTACGAGGCAAGGCCGACGATCGATAGCACAGCCAAGATCAAGAGCCTCTCGCTCCTCTC
>VBPQ01000120.1 GCA_005877185.1 Nitrososphaerota archaeon | reverse complement strand
CAATTCACTGCACGAACGGTAAGCGTCCTCAAAACACTCATTGTGCTAGGATCGACCGCAATTGAAAGCTCCTTCCCTCCCGACACGAAACTGAATGTATAGGCTTCTATGATGACCCCCGAACAGTCAGGGGAAATGCGGGATTCCATCGCGGGAAGCGTAGAAACCAAAGATACGGCGCCTCCAGCCCTTGCGAAGGCCTTGTACTGACTGGAACTCTCGGCGACTTGCAAGAATCGGGTCCTAGTAGCCGGACTTAATGCGGGCAGTTGTCCAAGGGCCATATTGACATTCGAAAAGCACACCTGTTCGTCTGAGGTAGGCGGGAGGGGAAGCCCTGTCGAATTCGAAGCAGCCGTCAGAGGCGCCAATTGCGTCAATGCGAGCGAGAGCATCACCAGGATCGCAAATGACGACGACGCTGGCCGATCTCTACCGACGTGATTACTCATGCCGAAACTTGGTATCTGAAGGGCAACAGCATTACATCATGATTTCCCAGACAAATCTGGGAAAGATTCATATATTTTGGGACATTCTACGAGTCAAATACTTGTGAAAAAGTTACCTTTAGCAATTATGATCCTTTTCGTGTTTACTTTTTTTGAAACCATCTTGGCATTCGACTACATTTTCCTTCTAGCAACAGGCAGGAGTTCCACGTCGAGTGGTTGGGGGACATACCAAGGTCAGCAACTCACTGGTCTGCAGAATTCCTTGCTCTTTCTTTGGAGGAACTCTCTTCCTCTTTCCGCTTCCGGCTGGTTCGTCCTCGGCGTTACCTTCTTCAGACGAGGCATTAGTCGAAAATGGAGAGAGATGGGATTCGATCGAGATGTGTTTGACCTGATGGTCAAGACCAGAGGGGCGTGGTCGAGGCTCAGACTCGTGAGGTATCTGAATGAACCAAGACACAGAGCGGAACTTTCGACTTTATCAGGTTTGGACTGGAAGGAGGTTGACAGAGAACTTGGCTTGCTTCAGCGTTTTGGCCTGATTACGCTTCATGCACAGTCAGGCTCCGTGAAAATCTACAAGTTAAGCGAGCAAGGCAAGCTGATTCTCAACCTCGTTGAAGGGCTTGAAGCAAGGGTCCCTTCAATGGAGCTGACGCCGTAGGCGAACGGCATCGCGATCTGCTGACACCCAAACACCTCACTCCTGAAGCAAGTGACCATCATCGAGGGACGAGCTAGGTCATCGGTTGACTCCACGATTGCTAATCTAACTCGACGATCCGCTTCCCCATCGATACTAACCCTCCTGACCTCCTCGGAAAAGGTTAGTGAAGCCGTAGTCACCAAGGAGCGGTTCTTCGAGACCGCCTGTCTTGCGACCCGGCTGACGTCACGGCCTCCCTTCGAGATGCCGGAATATATCCGTCAGCCGGCCTATGGGAATGAGAGAGTCGTCAGGAACCTTTCCCTTCTCAGTTAGAAAGAAGCCCATCCGCGCCGACTTCAAGAATCGGAGGTCGTATATCGTGTCGCCGACCGCGATTGTATCTTCGCGGCGAATGCCGAGCCGCCTCAGCAACCCGAAGTAGGCGATGTCCTTTCTGGAGGGGTCAACCCTGCCTATCCCCGTACCGGCGAGCCTTCCGCTCGTCGTGGTCTCGAGGCCGTTCGCGACCCACGAGTCTATCCCGAGGTCTCGTGCGACCCTCTCGGCGAGAATGTCTATCCCTGAGGTCACGAGGGCCACCCTCGCCCCCAAGTCCTTCAGTCGCTTCACGGTCTCAGGCGCCTCCTTTCTTATTCTGTCGTTCGAGAGACTCCGGTCTACCTCATCTATCTCGAGGTTTTTCGGCCACGAAGCTATGTCGCGCCTCATGAACTCCGTGTAGTCAATCTTCCCCTCAGTGTAGAGTTTCAACCCTCTCTTCCCCATCCGCGTAGTTCCAAAGTGTCTGTGCAGCGCGACCCAACTACTGTCCTCTTCGAGGATAGTCCCGTCCATATCGAAGGCCGCGAGGGCGAGTTTCAACGTTTCAGATCCTTTCGGGAGCTGAAATCCCTACGAGTACTAGCGCCTGGTTGAGAACCCTGCTGAAGGCCTCCACGAGCGCAAGACGGGCGCCGCGAAGGTAATCATCTTCGGCCTTGATGACCGGGAGAGCCTCGTAGAATTCGTTGAAGAGGACGGAGAGCTTGTAGGCGTACCTCGCCACCTCCTTTGGCGAGAGGTACTCGCCTGCGGTGAGGAGGGAGATATCAAACATCGCAATTTTCTTGACCAGCTCTCTCTCCAACGGATGAGAGAGCAGGCTCGCTCCCCTTGAATCCACGGTCGGTCTCTGGCCAGACTTCTCGATTATCCTCCTCGCCCTCGCGTAGCTGTAGAGAAGGTACGGCCCCGTCTCCCCTTCCAGTCTAAGGGAGTCTTCGAGGTCAAAGACAATGACTTTGTCGGGGTCTTGCTTGACGAGCTCGAACCTCAGAGCGGCAACCGCGACCGCCTCTGCCACCCTCTCCACCCACTCAAGGGAATCGTCCGGGTTTCTCTTCTTGGTCTCCTCGATTGCCTTTTTCTTCAGCGCCTCCAAGATAGTATCCGCGTTGACGTAAATCCCCTTCCTTCCCTGCATGGGCACGAACTCTCCTTTCATCTCAACACCCAAAGAAGCGGCAGTGCTCTTCGAGAGGGCCACCACCTCGTAGCTTCTGTGATGATACCTCTCGCTAGAGCCTTCCTTCAACCCCTCGAGGACTCTCCTAACTATCTTCTGCAGGTAACTCTGCCTCGCATCTATGACGGAGATGGCCTTGTCGGCGGAACCGAACTTCTGATGCTTCTTCCTGTTGCCTCCCTTCACCGCCGTCGTCCAGAGCGGGCTGCCATCGGGTTGCGTGGCGTAGACTTCATATGAAAAAGGGTCCTTCACGAGCCCAATCTTCCAGGCTGCGTAGGGGATGTCTTTTGCGACGTAGACTGCGGTGCCGTCGGACCGGACAAGCACCTTCTCTTCCTTCGTCTCGGGGTCGATGATCACCCAGCATCCCTTGTTCTCCCCCTCTTCTTTCAGGACGGTGAGTCCCCTCTTCTTCATCTCCTCGAAGAGGAGCTCCCACATCTTCGACTTCAGAAAATGAGACTCCCAGTTCAGGAGGTCGTAGGTCGCGCCCAGACGCCAGCAGGTCTGAAGCTGCGCTCTGAGTATGCGATCCACGATTTTTCCCGAGTACTCGGCGATCTCCCCCACCCCGCCCTCTATCTCCCTGAGGACGAGGCTCTGCTTCTCCTTCAACGCCGGGTTCTTATCGTACTCTCGATTCACCGTGACGTAGACGTTGTCGCCGCAGTACGTGTCGAACTTCATGCCTGGTGGCGGCTCGTCCTCCATCCCGAGGAATCTGAGCCCCACAATGACGTCGGCTACCTGAGCGCCGGAGTCATCGATGTAGTCGAGGACCTGGAGGGAGTAGCCCAGATGCCTGATTATCTTTGAGAGGGAGTCACCAAGCACAAGGTTTCTGGCGTGTCCGACGTGCAGAGCCTTGCTAGGGTTCACGTTCGTATGCTCTATGGCGAGACTCTTTCCTTTCCCCACATCTAGGCGACCCACCTCCTTCTCGGTGAGTATTTCCTCGAGCGTGTCGTATGTGAAGTTCGCGAGGTTCAACGTAAAGTTGAGGTAGCCCGCGGGGTGTGCGGCCAGGTCTGCGACGTACCTCTTCCCCCTTATCTTGGCTTTCTCAATGATCTTGGCGGCTATCTCTCCAGGCTTGACCGAAAGCGTCTTCGAGAGCTTAAGGGCAATAGTGCTCGTCGCGTCCCCGAAGGACGGATCGCTGGGAAGAGAGACGTCAACATCGATTCTCGGATAGCCCGCCGACTTCACTGCGTCCGAGAGAAGCGAGCGTACCTCCTCCTCGAACTCACGAAATTTCAAGGGTCTGCGTCCTCGGAGGCGACTCTTCTAAAAGGTATGCGAGTCAGAGTGGAGAATTCATAACGTCACCCATGAGGAGTAGGAGACTGGGCCCGTCGCCTAGCACGGATCAGGGCACTGACAAGTGGGTGCAAGCCTCCGAAGCCAGATGTCGTGGGTTCGAATCCCACCGGGCCCGTTGATGCCCTCACCAATGCTCGTTGGCTTGGCCACAACTCCCGGACAGCCCAACACTAAGAGTGACACCCAAAACCAGCCCAAAGAGGACGTGAGCCGCCAGACTTGTTTCGACGAAAGAATTTGTAATTAGCCAGGGCATGAAGGTCACTATGGAAGGGGTTGAAGAACCCGGCCCAGATCAGCACCCGGTTAACAACCCAAGAAAGATGCTACGATGCATCGGCCTCCAACCTCCTATCCGGATGATGCTCGCTAGAATGCCAAATGCCGCTCCAATTGCAACACCAGTGACGACGTGAAAGGCCCAAGCCAAGGCGTAAGTACCAGGAGTTCGTCCCGCCATGTCGGTCGCTAACCTAAGGCAGAGTGCATCGGGGAGGGGACGATGCCGCCCAGCCAAGGAACCCAAGAACCCGCCTATGAGCCCGGCGTATACGTACTTGGAACGTGAAGGGCCGGCAATCGAGAGACCCTTAGAAACTCGCTCTGCGAAACCGACCTTTGAGCTGGCGAAGGATCTTTGGTATCTACACGACCCCCTGTCATGCAGCCTGGAGAACCCCGCGTAAACGAACGAGATTGACCTAGGACCTCCGGGAGCTGAAGTGATGACCTTCGCGATTGCCTTTCCGAGAGGGAGAATTTTTATCAGGGATGGTATTGCCGCAGCCCCATTCAGTACTTCGCCGCCAGGTTGGACCAAGTGGAATGAGGCGTGTCGTTCT
>VBPQ01000059.1 GCA_005877185.1 Nitrososphaerota archaeon | reverse complement strand
GTAGCACGGGAACCAGACACGCTGTCCTGCTCTGAAACCCGACGACCAAGCGAAATGTGGGTAAAGGAACTCAATCGACTGCTGAAGGCCGCCTAATTGCAGTTGAGAGAAGTTCGTTTGAAACTCACCGATAAGATGCCCTCCAAAACCAAGCGAGCATCCAGGAGTTCTCTGGCGGGCCTACCCAAGGGCAAAGTGGTAATTTACCCGTTAAATGCGAATAACGTCAGCCTACACAAAAAGAAGCACTCGCTGTCGGTACTCTTTTTATAGTAAGATAGTATATCTGTGAGAGACAGGTGGGGAGTCTGTTCCAGCCGCAACTAGAGAAGATAAGCAACGATGTCTTCAAGTTCGATAGGAGAATCAGGTACGCTGCCATCCTCGACGAGAGCGGGAGATTGATCTCGGGAGGAATGAGGCGAGGCGTGCCCTCCCTCGAGCCTCAGAGTGAGGACCTCCGCCTCATAGCAACCGTAACCATCCAACTTAGCACCGACAAGACCTGGGACCGTTACTTTGGGAAGACCCAGTTCACGTTCATAAAGCGCGAGAAGGTGAACATCCTAACCTTCAACATGGGAAACAAGCTCCTCCTCGTCTCCACCGAGCCCGACTTCACCCTCCAGCAGGCTCAGGAGCTGAGGAACATGATAGTTAGCAATTACTCGCAAATTCAGAGTTAGACGTAGGGCCGGAGCGACCTTCTACATCAGGCCCAAGTCTGGAAACTTGGCCTGGGTGAGACCGAGCTCCTTCTGAAGCGTCCTAATCCTCTCGGCGTACTTCTTCATGTCCTCCTTGTTGTTCTGAACCTTGGCCACCTTGTATCCCCGCCAAGCCTTCTTGAGTGCCCCCCACGTCTGCCCCTTATTGTACGAAATCCGAGTTCACCGACGGCAGTTCGTCGGCAAACGGTATTTAACCCTGACGCAAGACAGAGAAAGAAAGAATGAATGAAAGGGATGAATGAATCGCGTCAGCCACCGCCCGTCGATTGCAACCCTGCCTCCCTCCGTCTTCTTCGATAACTCGAAGCGACAGCACTCACAAGGACGACGAGGACGGCCAGCGCGATGTACGCATACAGCGCGGTCGGCTGGATCAGTGTGACCCAGAGGGGGACGACGGCAGAGAATTCTACGGTGGAAGAAGCCAGCGTGTTTCCTGCCGAGTCGGACAGGTCAGCCGTGAGGTTGTGGAGTCCCTGCTCCCCCGTTGGAAGGTAGAGGGTGAAGTTGTATCTCGGACTGGCGGTGGTGGTGGTGGGGGGGGCTACCGATTGAGTTGACTCGTCGAGGAAAACCTGAAGTCTGAGGCCGCCGATCGGTGGGTTGAGCACGACGTAGAATTCCTGGCTAGTGAGGACGTTCACCGATGCCGGCATTATCACCGATAGTGAATACGTTTGCTGGGAGCTGACATGCACTGTGTATCCTGCTGATGAGGATGAGATGACCGAGATGACGACCTTGTGCTTTATGTCGGAGAAGGCCTCTCCGGCCGTGAGGGCCGCGTTGGAGAGGTCGCCTCTGGCCGGCGAGCTGGGGACGTGAATGTCGACTACCCTAATCTGCCCGTGGCTGGCTGATGCGTTATACAGATAGATGAGGACCCCCTGGGTTCGCTGGGCCGAATCAATCCCTTCCTTCAGGCGAAGCTCGACCAGATAGTACGAGGCTGAGTCGACCTGGACTTCGAGGGCGTAGCAGCAGCCCTGAGAAGAACCTGAGGGTGGCGTCTCCGCGGGGATGAGGTTGTAGTCGCCGTTCCCGACCACCGTCGGGGCAATCCACCCGAGAGACGTCCTACTCCATGCGTCGAAGAGACCGGGCTGGTTGCCGAGGGGCTGACCAAGGTAGGCTCCTATGTCCATAAGCGACCACGTTCCCATGTAGTGGAGTGAAGAGTCGAGCAGGTCATACATGTCGGGGAGGTGCCCGGTCTGATGGCCGAGTTCGTGGGCCCACACTCCGTATGGACTGAACTCTGAGACGATCGAGCCCGCATCGGAGCCGGCCGGGAGAAACATCTTCCCTATCCAAGTTCTCGACCAGATGAGCGGCGACTTTTGAAGCGGGGAGGCCGTCGCCTGGTCGGCACCAGCGTGGACGACGACCACGAAAGCGTACGGGCTGAGGTCGGCACTCGATCGTGCGCTGGAGACGGCGTCGACTATCAGCTGCTCCGATCCGCTCGGGTTCCCACCTGCGTCGTCGCCCACGGCGTTGTCAGAGCCATAATAGGCCATGGGATGGCCGAGGAGGAGCCATCTAGGAAGGACTGTCGCATGCATGACCGCCTTCCCGAAGGAGGCGGCCGAGTAGTACTGCGCAACCTGGGCCATAGTCTGGTTGAGAGCCTGAATGCTCTCCGTGTGCGAGAAGTCGGTGAATTCCACCGGGATGACGATAACGGTGAGCTGACCCTTCGCCGTCCGAGTGCTGGGAACCTGGCCGGCCGCAGGAAGGGCTGCCAGCAGCAGCAGCAGCAGGAAGACCAAAAGCGGGGGGGCGGGAGAGCGGAGGGGTCTCAAGCTATTCGACCTCGAACGGCAACTCCCTCCCCCTGGAGTTGTAGACACGCAGGGACGACGGACCCGTGTAGGGATAGCCGAGGATTACCATTATCCTCCCAGCCAGGTGAAGCAGATCCTGTTCAGAAGGCATCGCGTTGCCGGAGGGATGTGAGTGCGCGACCCCCAAGAAGGAGGAGTCGACTGGAAGCATGAACCAGCTGAACGAAGAGAACCCCTCGCCGTGCACCGCGGCGGGAGGGATCACGACGCCCGAGACGACGGCCACACCCTTCTTCACTTTGCCCCGCAGGAGAAGGATCCCCTCCCTCGGGTAGGACATCTGCGAGTATGAAAGCAAGCTGTCTACCACCTGCTTTTCGATGACAACCTTCTCGACGGGCAAGCCGACACCTCATTCCTCGGTGAGGTGTTCGACGAAATTCGCAAGGATCACCTCCCCGTCCGGCTTCTCGAGGCTGTAACGCTCCGGATGGAACTGCACGCCGTAGATCGGGAGCCTGCAGTGCTTCATCGCACAAATCTCTGCGGTCGAGCTTCGGGCGAGGTGGGCGAAGCTTGCGGGGAGGGACTCGACCTCCTCGTAATGAGACTCGTAGACGCCGATGGAGCTGGGAAGGCCCCTGAAGAGAGGGTCATGCCTCAAGACCTCCGCGTCTCGGTAGCCCTTCGCGCTGGCAGCCGCCCTCACCACCCTCGACCCGAAGGCGTGACCGAGGAGCTGGTGGCCGAAGCAGACCCCCAGGGCTGGGCCGCCGTAGTCCTTCATGGCGTCTATCTCCTTCGCAAACTTCGCCTGAATCCTCTCCCGCGATAGCATGTCGTAGGAACCGCTCAGTACGACCCCGTCGTACTCTCCTAGCTTCGCGGTCGTGAGGAGATTCCAATCGGTGACCTCGACTCCGCCACCCAGCCTGGCGAGGGAGGCCTTCAGGGTCAGCGCCCTCTCCCGATGAGACGCGTCGTAGTTGTTCACGAGAAGAAGCTCGAACAAACTCGCTCGGCGCGGACTCTCTGAACCATAAGAACTTTTGTAAATCCAACCCTCGCTCTCTCTCGACTCGCTGAAGAAAGAAGTTGGCCGATGCGTAAACAAACTTTTAAAGCAGACGAAAGAGGTTCGAAGATTAGGAGCTAGAGAGAGAAAAAATGTTTGCACCCTCGGCGGGATACGATAGAGCGATTACCATCTTCTCCCCCGACGGCAGGCTTTATCAAGTCGAGTACGCGCTCGAGACAGTCAGGCGTGGAAGTCTCGCGGTCGGGATACGAACGAATAAGGGAGTCGTACTCGCGGTCGAGGAGAGAGGCAGAAAACTGCAGAGCGGCGACACGTCGATCAAGATGTTCCAGATCGACGACCACGTCGGCGCGGTAGGCGCCGGCTACATCCCCGATGCGAGGATTCAGGTCGACAATGCGCGTGTCATGTCGCAGAGTAACAGGCTGATCTACGACGAGCCTATCGACGTGGAGTCGATAGCCAAGAGGATAGCTGACCTGAATCAGCAGTACACTCAGTATGCGGGTGTGAGACCCTTCGGAGTCTCCCTCATCATCGCGGGCGTGGACGAGAACAACGGGCCTGTCGTCTTCCTCACTGACCCCACCGGGGCTTACCAGGGCTTCGAGGCGATAGCCATCGGAGCTGGGAGCGACCAGGTTAACGACTACCTCGAAAAGAATTACAGCAAGGAGACAAGCATCGACCAGGCAGTCACCCTCGCCATCGAATGCATCTACCTGGTCAGCGAGGACAAGCACGGCACGGCACACATCAAGACGGCCGTGATAGACGCGGATACTAAGAAGATGCGGAGGCTGACCGAGCAGGAGATCGGAAAGAACGCGGGGAGCGCAAAGACCCGAAGCGACAAGCCACCAGCAAAGAGCAGTTGAAGATGCTTTTCGATGAGCAGCAGATATACAACGGTGCGCCTAGTCGTAGATGGCGAACACTTCGAGATACTGGTAAACCCTGACCCCGCGCTGAACTTCAAGCTTGGGAAGCAGATAGAACCGTCTCAGGTCATCGCGGTAGACGAAGTCTTCTCCGACTCGTCAAAAGGACTCAGGGTCGGCACTGAGAAGCTCAAGAAACACTTCAAGACCGAGGACCCGGCGAAGGCCGCGGTCGAGGTGCTAAGGAGGGGTGAGCTCCAGCTGACGCAGGAGCAGAGGAAGAAGCTCCTCGACGAGAAGAGAAAGAGCATCGTTACGATGATCGCGAAGACCTATGTCGACCCCAGGACGTCCCTCCCACACCCCCCGATAAGGGTGGAGCAGGCGATGCAGGAAGCGAGAATCTCCATCGACCCCTTCCAGGATGCGAGCGAGCAGACGAAGACCGTGGTAGAGAAGATTCGGAGCATCATCCCCCTGAAGTCGGAGAGGGTCAGGCTGCTCGTGAAGGTCACCCCGCAGTACTCGGGGCAGACGATTGGAGTCCTGAAGAACTTCGGAGAGATTCTGAAGGAGGAGTGGGGGGCCGACGGCACTCTCTCGGCAATAGTAGAAATACCCGCTGGTTCCCAGCCTGGCCTGCTAGAGAAGCTAGGCTCGAACACGAAGGGAGCGGCCCAAGCCACATTGGTGAAATAAACAAATTGCCACTCATAACGAGAAAGCAGGTCATCCCAGGAGACGTCATTGCCTCCGGCGATCACAGGTACGGGAGCTACATAGAGAAGAGAGGAAGCGACTACATCGCGCTCAGGATCGGGCTGGCGGAGGTTAGCAGTGACGGGGTGAAGCTAATACCACTCACGGGTCCCTACATCCCGCACGTCGACGACCAGGTCGTGGGCAAGGTCATCGATATCTCGGGGTTCGGTTGGGAGATCGACATCAACTCTTCATTCTTCGGCTACCTCCCCGCCTCGTTTGTCTTCGGAAGAGATTTCTCCCCCGCCACACACGACCTGAGCAGCAAATTCAAGGTTGGCGACCTGCTGCTCTGCAAGATAGAGGCCTTCGACAGGTCGAGAGACCCGCAGATCTCGATTCGTGGCCCCGGGCTGGGGAAGGTCCCGAAGGGCGAAATCGTTAAGATATCACCAACAAAGGTGCCGAGGTTGATAGGAAGAAAGGGATACATGGTCAACATGATCAGCGCGCAGACAGGCTGCGAACTGAAGGTTGGGCAAAACGGTCTTGTCGTCGTCTCCGGACCGCCAGAGGGGATTCTCAAGGCCGCGAACGCCATCAAGATGATCGAGGAGGAGGCCCATCTCGCTGACCTGACGACGAAGGTCCAGAACTTTCTCGGAGCAGAGGCACAAGGTGGAGACTAAGAAGAAACTCATCAGCGATGCCGGGGTGAGGACAGACGGGAGGAGATGGAACGAACTCCGACCCATCAGGATGGAGGTGGGGCAGCTGAAGAATGCCGACGGTTCGGCCTACATCGAGTTCGGTAAGAACAAGATCGTGGCGGCGGTGTACGGGCCGAAGGAGGTTCATCCGAAGCACATGGTCCTGCCTGATAGGGCGCTCATACGCTGCAGGTACCACATGGCTCCCTTCTCTGTTGACGAGAGGAAGAACCCCGCGCCATCCCGGAGGGAGATAGAAATCTCGAAGGTGATCAGAGAGGCGCTCGAACCCGCGCTGATCGCGGAGGACTATCCGAGGGCTGCGATCGAGATCTTCGTCGAGGTCCTGCAGTCAGACGGGGGCTCTAGGGTAGCGGGAATCACTGCTTCGTCGCTCGCGCTCTCCGACGCGGGAATAAACATGAGAGACCTCGTGGTGGGCTGTTCTTCTGGAATCGTCGATGGGCAGGTGGTCCTCGACCTCAACGACACCGAAGACAAGGAGGGGTCGGGAGACATGCCTGTGGCCTTCATGCCCAACCTGAACCAGGTGACGCTTCTGCAGGTGGACGGCATCTACACCCCTGAAAATTTCAGGAAGGCCTTCGAGCTCGCGATAACCGGTGGAAGGACCGTCTACGAGATGCAGAGAAAGGCCCTCCTGGACAAGTATTTTGGCTCCTCACCTTCCGAGACGCCGATGGAGGCGGAAGAGTAGGTGTCGGCGGTCAAGAAGAACTACGTGGTGGAGACTCTCCGGAAAGCACAGATGGTGGAGCTTCTCGCGAAGGGGAAGAGAGTGGACGGCAGGAGCCAAGACGAGATGAGAGCGCTCAAGATCGAGACAAGGCTGATCGAGAAGGCGAACGGCTCCGCGAAGGTGAGTCTCGGCAACACGCAGGTAATCGCGGGGGTGAAGGTGGCGACAGGGACGCCCTTCGCAGACACCCCCGACAAGGGTGTCCTGATGGTGAACGCCGAGGTACTCCCCCTCGCTTCCCCCTACGCCGAAGCCGGTCCTCCCGACGAGAACGCGATAGAGCTGGCCCGCGTCGTGGACAGGGGGGTGAGAGAGTCGGAGATGGTCGACCTCTCAAAGCTCGTCCTAATCGCGGGAAAGTCGGTCTACACGGTATTTGTCGACGTCAACATCCTGAACGTGGACGGAAACCTCTTCGATGCGACGAGCTACGCGGTAGTCTCGGCACTCCGCACCGCCAAGATTCCAAAGTTCGAGGCGGACGGGGATAAAGTGACCAACACGGGGAAGCTGATGCCCCTCCCCGTCCAGAAGACGCCCGTCTCAGTCACGATGGCGAGGATCGGAAGCGTCATCGTGGTCGACCCGACGGCTGAGGAGGAGGCAGTGATGGACGCGAGGATAACTCTTACCACCGACGATGACGATAACATCTGTGCAGGGCAGAAGGGGGAGCCCGGAACATTCACCCCCGCTCAGGTGATGGAGGCAGCCGAGAAAGCAATCAGAAAGGGGAGGGAGCTAAGAAGCGTGATCAAGGAGGCGAGCGGCTGATGCCCAAGAAGATGGAAGCGTTGAGCGGGCTGAGGGCCAAGTTCGGCTCGACCGTGAGGAAGCGATACTCCCGGGCGTACAGGACACTCAAGACAGCCCGCGAGTGCCCCTCCTGCGCGAGTCTGAAGCTGAAGAGGACTGCCTCGGGCATCTGGACCTGCTCGGTGTGCGGGTACACGGTGGCGGGAGGCGCCTACGACATCGTCCCGGCAAAGACGGCGTAACCCGATAACCGCGATAGAGCTCAGGATAACACTCATCGAAGAGCGAGAGAGACCGGGGGAGCCCGCGCCAACTTCACCGAAGTGGCCGGTGGGACGTGCGGAGATGGTCTTCCGGTCGAAGGAACCCACGGAGGTGATAGCGAAGGCGCGCGAGGGCCTCCTGAGCATGGGAAAAGTAACGGGTCCGCCGAAAGCCTTTAAGCACTCTCGCAAGAAGTTGGACAGACATTGAGCGAAGCTGAGCAACTGCCACCATGGCTGAGGGAACAGCTTGCCAGGTTTGAGCAGATACAACAGAACCTGCAGGCCGTCCTAGTCCAGAAGCAGCAGGTAGAGCTGGAGCAAGCGGAGGCGGAGAAGGCCCTGGAGGAGCTGAACAAGAACACGAACTCCGACCAGATTTTCAAGTTCGCGGGCAACCTCCTGATCAAGGTCCCGAAGGATGCCATCGTGAAGGAGCTGGCCGAGAAGAAGGAGCTTGCGGGCACCAGGTCCCTCGTTCTCGCGAAGCAGGAGGCCAGGTTCAGGGCGAGCCTGAAGGAGATTCAGGCGAAGATCGACGATTCGATGAGGGGCGGCAAGTCGCGGGCCGCGGCCGCCGCTGCGGCTGAAGAAGAGTAGTCCCTGTTTTTAACGCGGAAGACTACCTCGGGTCGAGTTGGCCTGCACGAGGGAGAGGTTCCCCTTCATCAAGGCAGAGGGCCTCCGTCGCGTAGCCGTCGTCTGCCACAGAAACGCGGATGTCGACGCCTACCTGTCGGCCTATGCTCTCGCTGCGCTGATGAAGCAGCTCTCCCCGGGAGCCGAGGTCGATATCGTCGCGCCGGGGAAGATGACTCTACCCACTAGGAGGCTCGCTCGAACCTTCCCCCACGGAGTCGTCGATGAGAGCGGGGGAGGCGGGGCTTACGAGCTCTTCGTCGCTGTAGACGTGGGGCACGTGGAGCTCCTCGGGGCCTGGCTCGGGAAGATGAAAGGGAGCGGAGCGTTCAAGGTCCTCGTGGACCACCACCCGATTCAGCGGACAACCTTCTACGATAGGATGGTCGTGGACGTGAAAGCGACTTCGGCGGCGGAGGTAGTCTATGCAATCTACGCAAGCCTCCGGGTTCCCATGAAGAGGAGAGTCGCGCAGGCGCTCCTCGCCGCCATTCTCTTCGACTCGCAGCACCTCGCGATAGCCGGGGAGAGCGCTCTGAGGGCGGTTGTCGGCCTCATCGAGGATGGCGCGAGCCTGGAGAAGGCGCGGAGGATGCTCCGGGGCGAGCCGGACTACGGGGAGGTGGTCGCGAGGCTGAAGGGCGCGCAGCGCCTCGAGATAATTCGAATCGGCCCGTGGGTAATGGCGAGGAGTAGGGTAGGTTCGTTCCACGCGCCTGTCGCCAGAGGCCTCCTCAACCTTGGGGCGGATATCGCGATCGCTACCGGAAGCGCCGAGGGAGAGACGAGGTGCAGCCTCCGCAGCAGCGCGAGGTTCTTCGAGGCGACGAAGATACACATAGGGACGAAGGTCGCGGAAGTCGAGGGGAAGGATGGGGGAGGGTACGGCGGAGGCCATCCGACGGCCGCCTCGCTGACGAGCAATCTCACGGCGGAGGAGGTGGAGGAGCGATGCACAGCCGAGTTATCCAGACTCGTGAAGGCTCCGGCCGTTCGCGTGAAGTAGGTCAGTCGCCCGCTCCCGCGTACTTGCGGGAGGCCTCGTCTTTCAGAAAGCCCTCGAAGGCGAGCCTGAGCCAGGGCGTGTGGAGAGCGACTTCTCGCCGGATCTCCTTTCTGAGCCCCTCGAGGGTCATGAACTTCGTCTCTGATATCTCCGCGGGGTTGGGGGTGTAGCTCCCGTCGAATTCCCCCACGAGAAGCTTGCAGTATTCGTTCTCCGAGTACCTCCCGAACGGAGCCTCGTAGGTGAAGGCCAAGACCTCCTCGAGCTTCCTGGGCTTGACACCCAGCTCCTGCACCCCTCTTCGGAGGGCCGCCTCGAAGTACGTCTCCCCCGGGTACACGTGGCTGGTGTAGGAGACGTCCCAGTACCCCGGCCACAGAAGCTTCTCTCTGCTCCGCCTCTGCAGCAGGAGCCTCCCACCGTGGAAGAGGAATACCACGTAGGCTCTGTGCCTGAGGCCCCTCCCGAGGTGGCAGTTCTCCCTCGTGTCCGTGCCGACCTGATTGTCTTTGTCGTCAACGCGAATGAGTATCTCCTCCGCGGGCATCCTTGAAAGCTAGGCTCAAAATCGTAGATAAGGTAATCGTTCCTTTCTCCGCCCGTCCTTTTTTATCTCGTCAGGGACGGCCCCCTGACGTGAAGAAGGGAAGCTACACCTTCCACGGTAAGGTCTTCTCGGGCTCCGGGAGGGGGGCGTACTACGTTGGGCACCCCGAGTACGTCAAGAGATTCAAGGAGTTGTTGGGATACGAGCCCTTCCCCGGAACGCTGAACGTGAAACTGGACTCGGAGGAGGACATACGCGAGCGGAGGCGTCTCAGGTTGAGGGGGGAGGGGCTCCGGATAGAGGAGTTTCACATCGCGGGGGAGAGGTTCAGCTCAGTGAACTGCTTCAAGGGTCGACTAGAGAACGAGACGATTGCACTGTTGATAGTCGCGATAACCGACTATGACGACTCGGTCCTTGAGCTCATCTCGCCCGTCTACCTCAGGGAAAAGCTCCGACTCAAGGACGGGAGTGCGGTCGCGCCCACGATTGAGTACTACCTCTCAAGGTGAACGGTGACGGAGAGCTCATCGCCGTCCTTGAGTTTCAGCTCCCTCCTCAGGTTGGCGGGGGAGATTAGCTCCAGCACCGTGTCGTCGTAGTGCGTGCGCTCTATCACCAGGGCGGCTCCCCTCTGCCGGTCGCCCATCGTCGCCCTGAAGCACTTGGCCGGGCCGTAGCTCCGGGCGCTGTCCTCGAATCCCTCGATGAAGACACCATTCATGGAGCGGAGAAGGCGCTTCTGGTCGATCTGGGCCGGTGAGGTCAGCCTCAGGTTGAGCGTCCCGGGGAACGGGACGAACCCGAGGAGATTCTCGAACTGTCTCCTGTAGCCGCTCAGGCTGACGTAGTAGCCACCCTCCCTCAGCCCAGAGAATACCTGCCCCGTGAACAGAAGGTCCTCCGCTCCCTCTCTCGGGTTCATCACGCCCCTCAGCTCCGCGTAGACGGAGGAGACACGGTCGTAGCCCCTCGAAGTAAGCCTTACCCCCAACCTCCGCCCGACACGTCCACGCTCTATCATGCCCTCCCTCTCCAACTCCAGGAGGCGAACGGAAGCTCCCTGCTGCGTAAGGTGAAGAATCTTCCCGAGCTGTGAGGTGGAGACCGGGACTAGGCGGCGGCGGGCGCCGAGTTTGACGAGCTCTATGAGCGTGCGGAGGCTGCTGTCGTGGCGCATACAAATCGATTTGTAATTACCAAATTATTATAAGCATAACGGCGTCGCGCTCACTGCGAATGAAGGTCTCGAACTCCAGACGGCTCAGCCTTGAGGCCCTCCTCACAGCTCTTGCTGTTGTCCTGAACCTTGCGATCAGCTTTCCCGCTCCCTACCTGACTTTTCTGACATACGAAGTCTGGGAGGTGCCTATCGTCCTGGCCCTCCTAATACTGGGGCTGCGGAGCGGGGTGACTGTCGCAGCCCTGAACTCGATCGTGCTGGAATTGGTGAAGGCAGGCCTCCCCGCTGGCCCCATCTACAACTTCGCCGCGATAGTCGCGATGTTCGTCGGCATCCTCGCCGCGCAGCGGGTCGGGAAGAGGAGGGGATGGGGGGTCGCGACGCTCCTCGCGGCTTCCACATCCCTCGGAGCTATAACGAGGACTTTGGTGATGACAGTTGTGAACGCGATCGTTCTACCGCTACCATACCCTATCGGGTTTGTCGTGCCTGTCTCTCAGGTTCCCGGGCTCCTGCTTCTCATCGGCTTCTTCAATTTCACCGTCGCCCTTTACACAATCCCCCTCGCCTACGCCGGACAGAGAGCAATCGCTGCGAGGTACAGGCTCACCTCTATCTATTCCCAGCCGTAGGCGGATGAATAATGACCGGGAACCGCGACCCCGCTCGACCTTCAAGGAAGGAAGGGGACTGAGGGGGTCATCGTCGGATGGGGGAGATCGTTCGAGTCGAGAATCTCAGCTTCCGCTACCCGGAGGCTGCCAAGTTCGCCGTAAGGGATTTCGAGCTGACGATCAAGGGTGGGGAAATCGTCATGCTGGCCGGGCCCAGCGGGTGTGGCAAGTCGACACTGCTTCGCACCGTGAACGGTCTCATCCCCCACATGTACACAGGCGAGTACCTCGGCTCGGTTTCGGTCGGAGACCACAAAGTGAGCGAAGCGCGAATGAGCGAGCTGGCACAGACGGTGGGCCTGCTATTTCAGAATCCGGAGAACCAGATCTTCATGTTCTCGGTGGAGCGCGACATCGCCTTCGGGCTGGAGAACCTGGCCGTTCCGCCCGACGAGATAAGAGCTCGTGTCGACGAGGCGATGCGTCAACTCGGCATAACGGACCTCGCTCAGAGGGCCCCTCACGAGCTCTCCGACGGCCAGAAGCAAAGGGTCGCCCTCGCGGGGGTGATCGTGATGAGGCCGAGGCTGATAATTCTCGATGAGCCCACCTCGTTGCTCGACCCGAAGACTGCCGTCGAACTCGTCGAGCTCGTCAGGAGGCTCAGGGACGAGACGGGCATCACCTTCCTTATAGTCGAGCATAGGCTGGAACTCCTGGTAAGGATAGCGGACAGGCTGGTCGTGATGAGCGAGGGAAAGAAGGTCCTCGATGGGAGGCCGGAGGAGATCCTCGCGGACGAGAGGGCCGAAGCCTATGGAATCTCCATCCCTCCCGTCTCGCGATTGCGGAACCAGCTCAAGAGGGACGGGCTTCCTCTCGAGAATGGTTTCGGCCCCGACGAGCTCGCGGAGGAGTTGAACAGGCAGGCGCTGAAAAGATGATAGAATTCAGGGATGTCACCTTCGTCCATCAGACGGGAAAGACGGCTCTCAGGGATGTCAGCCTCAAGGTAGAGAAAGCCGAGATGCTCGCGGTCGTCGGTGAGAATGGCGCCGGAAAGACCACTCTGGTCAAACACGTCAACGGGCTGCTCAAGCCGACGAAGGGAACCGTTCTCGTCGATGGGGAGGATACGAGGCTGAAGAGCACCGCAGAACTCTCCCGGAAGGTCGGGATAGCCTTTCAGAACCCAGACCATCAGCTCTTCTCGGAGAGCGTAGAGGCCGAGACGACGTTCGCGCTGAAGAACTTCGGCTTCTCCCGGGAGCTGATCGATCAGAGGCTGAACTGGGCGCTGCAATTCTTCGGGCTTGATGAATACAGGAACTCCTCCCCCCTCGCGCTGAGCGGGGGGGAGAAGAAGAGACTCACGCTGGCTTGCATCCTGGCTTGGGACCCGGAGGTTGTGATCCTGGACGAACCGACGGTCGGTCAGGATGCGATTCAGAAGGAGAAGCTCTCGGGGATAATCAAGATGCTGAGGTCGACGGGAAAGACGACGATCATCGTTTCTCACGATGTCGAGTTCATCTGGCCCCTCCAGCCCCGCCTCGTCGTGATGTCCCAAGGAAGGATCGTGGCCGACGGACCGGCGCACACCCTTATGGGGGACGAGAAGCTCCTTGAGGGTGCCAGGGTGATGCAGCCGCAGCTCGTGAAGCTCTACCAGCGCCTGAGGAGGCGGCCAGACTCGCCGTTCGCGAGCGTGAACGACGCGAGGATGTGGATAACGGGTCCGGTGGGGGTCGGATAGGTGTATTGGGTCGCGGGCGGATTCATCTTTCGCAGGGTGGGCTCCCCGTTTCACAGCCTCGACCCGAGGGTGAAGCTTCTCATCTCGGCGGAGCTCTTCGTGGTATCACTGACCGCTTACTCGGTCACGCAGCTCGCCGTGGTGATGGGCGTGATGCTTTGTATCGCTGCCGTGGCAAAGATCCTGAAGCGAGTTGGGAGGACTCTGGTTTTCTCGGCGGGCTTCTCCGTCTTCATCTTCGTCATTAACCTGTTCGCCAGGCAATCGCTACTCACTTCGGCCATCTACTCAGTCAGGTTCCTGGCCATAATCATCTCGACGAGCCTCTTCTTTATCACTACCTCGCCCGACGAACTCGAGCAGGTGATGAAATCGGCGCATCTTCCGAGGGACGTAGTCTTCGCATTCACCACGGCTGTCAGGTTCATCCCGGTGCTGATGCTGGATGCGATACAGATCGTGGATGCTCAGAAGTCGAGGGGGTTAGAGGTGGAGAAGGGGAACCTGATCAAGCGGGTGAGAAAGATGGTGCCCGTCCTGATTCCCCTCGTGGTCAACTCCGTTATCAGGAGCGGAGAATTGGCCGAGGCGATGGAGTCGAGGGCGTACGGGGCAGTCCCGAGGCCGACCTCTCTCAACAGGTACAGCTCGAGTAAGAGGGACAAACTCGTGGCTGCCGGCAGTCTGATCCTCTTCATCATTACAGTCTATATTTACGTCAGGTTTCCGACACCCCTGTGATGATACCAGTCAGAGTGGTAGCCGACGAGAGGGAGAGGGCTAGCGGTGTCCCCGAAGAACTCTCCAAGCTCAACGTACGGGTCTACTTCAGCAAGCTCTCCGTGGGGGATTATGTGCTGAGCCCCGAGGTCGCGGTCGAGAGGAAGAGCATTCCCGACCTAATCTCCTCCGTCTACGACTCGAGGATCTTCATCCAGGCCTCACGAATCGCGAGCGCGTATGCGAAGCCCTATCTGCTGATCGAGGGAGACTCGAAGGAGGTGGAGAGGCTGACTCGAAACGTGAAGTCATACTACGGCGCTATCGCATCAGTGACCCTGGCTTACGGTCTGAGGGTCCTCTTCACCGCCAACAAGACAGAGACGGCGGTGGCAATCTCCGAGCTGCTGAGAAATGTCAGGGCTAGGCCGGTGCCTCACCAGATGAGCGAGACGCCGCCGAGGAGCAAGAGCTTCTCTCAGCAGCAGGTCTACCTCATCTCGTCGCTCCCCGGAGTCGGGCGGAAGCTCGCGGAGCGACTGCTCCGCAAGTACGGGTCGCCTAGACGGGTCATGAGCCTGACTCAGGGCGAACTCTCCTTGACCCCCGGGATAGGCTGGAAGAGGGCGGAGAAGATCAAGCGCCTCCTGGATGAGAGTTTTGTCGGGGTGCCTGCGGGGGAGTCGCAGACGAAGCTTGAGTGAGATCGGACGAATCGGGATAGTCGGGGGGACCGGTCCTCTCGGTAGGGGACTGGCCGCGAGGCTCTCGCATAGCTATGAAGTGTTGATCGGGTCCAGAGTAGAAACAAGAGCAGCGGAGGTAGCCGAGGAGGCTAGCAGGCTCACAGGAAGAAAGGTCGGGGGTGCGACCAACCTCGATGTGGCGAGGGCTTGCGACTGCGCGATACTCGCTCTACCGGACCTGGCGGCGACCGAGCTGATTCAAGAGATGGAGAAGGAGCTTTGGGGTAAGCTCGTAATCTCGCCGATAGTTCCGATGAAGCTGAAGGACGGTAGGTTCACCTACTCACCGAGCGACGGCTCGGCCGCCGAGACGGTCGCTTCGATTCTCGAGGGGAGCAGGGTCGCGGCCGCCTTCCACACAGTCCCCGCCCCGAAACTGCTGGCGATGGGAGAAAGGCTGGAGTACACGGTCCCGGTGGCCTCGGAGAGAAGAGAGACGTTCAAAGAAGTAGCGGCGGTCGTCTCGTCAATCCAGGACCTCAAACCTCTGTACGCGGGTCCCCTGAGCTCAGCCCGGACAGTCGAGGCGCTGACGCCTCTGCTCCTGAACCTCGGGAGGCTCAACGGAGGGAAGAATCTCTCGATAAGGATAGTCTAATAAGACGAAGATGGCGGCAAATGGTAGACGCTCGCATGAAGTTCGGACTCTGCCTCCCGAACTTTGGGGGGAAGGTCGGACCCGGCGAGCTTCTTGAGTTGGCCGTCGCGGCCGAGGTGAATGGTTTCGATTCCGTCTGGGCGACGGACCACATCATCATGCCGAGGAGACTCAAGAGCCCCTACGACGAGCTCTTCGAGCCGTTCGTGACTCTCGCTTCAATCGCTGCGAAGACCAGCGGGGTGAAACTCGGGACCTCGGTACTCGTCCTCCCTCAGCGTGACCCCTTCTTGGTCGCGAAGCAGGCGGCCACTCTTGACCAGTTCTCGGGCGGAAGGATGATTCTCGGCGTCGGCGCGGGCTGGGCCGAAGGGGAGTTCGAGTACCTGCGGGCTGACTTCAGGAAGAGAGGGAAGGTCCTCGACGAAGGCATTGACCTGCTCAGGAGGCTCTGGACCGACAGCACGATCAACTACTCGGGAAAGTTCTTCAGGGTTAGTAGCGACGCAGCCTTCTTTCCCAAGCCCGTCCAGAAGATCATACCGATATGGGTTGGAGGGACCTCCGACGCCGCCATCGAGAGAGCTGCGAAGGTGGGTGACGGCTGGCACCCCGTAGGTGTCGACCCGGGCAGGCTGTCTCAGGGAGCTGGAAGGGTGAAGAAGGCTGGGACGGAGAAGACTATCTCGGTGAGGTTGACTGTGGACGTGAGGAGGAGAAGAGAGGACTACGTCTCGGCGGATGGGGAGAAGAGGGTGACGCTCTCTGGGTCCCGTGAGGAGATGTCCCGCAAGCTGGACGAGTACGCGAAGGCAGGACTCGAATACCTGGTGGCGTACATCTACCGGGACGAGGTCAGGGAAATGGTCGCGGACATCGCGAAATTTTCCGGGGAGATAATCCGGTCCTACTCTTGAAGAAAGAAGCGGAGAGTTACCTCAGAACCAAGGAGAGGGGTTTCCTCGCTACGATGGGAAAGAAAGGACCGACGGTCATCCCCGTCTGCTTCGCGTACGAGTCGGGGAAGATCTACTCGGCGATAGACCGAAAGCCCAAGTCTGGGCGCGGGCTAGCGAGGGTCAAGAACATCGCGCTCCGACGACTGGAGGAGGCTATCGTACCTCCTCGTACACGGGAGGGCATCCCTGGTAAGAGACCCGGGCGAAGAGGGTAGGGCCAAGGAGCTACTCCTCTCGAAGTATCCGCAGTACCGATGGTTGGGGCTGGTCGGATCGAGGACCATCCGTGTCACGATCGAGAGCCTCAAGTTTTGGAAGTTTCAGGCTAGAGCCTAGTCGCTAGGTTAGTCCAGAGTGGTGAGGTCACCCTTCCAGCCTGTGTACAAGATAGGCCTGTACTCTTCGAAGGACCAGTAATCGCGAAAATCCTCGATTGCGTATGATGCCTTCACCCTCCCGACGAGCAGTTCGTGGTCTCCAAATTTGATGGTCTTTGTCAGAGAGCATTCCAAGACGGCTACCGCGGCGTCTATCACGGGGACGTCCACCTTCTTGCCTCTGTGGTGCTTCAAGCCTGCCGAGAGCAGCTTGTCCTCGCCCTCCCTCCCCGGGTGGGATGCGAGGTGTGCCATTGCGCGAAGGTCTTTTCTGTCGAGCCAGCAGAGAGAGAATCGCCTCGCGGAGAGGACCGTTTTATGGGTCGCGTGCGAGGGCAGGGACGAGAGACCCACGAGGGAGGGAGACTCGGAGAGAGTGGTAAAGGAGACGACGGGCATCGCGGAGACAGTCTTCCTGTACGAGGTCGAGAGCACCGCCGGAACCGACGGATAGAAGAGGCGGTACGCCTTGCTCCTGTCGACCTCCTTCATCCGACCGAGACCACCCGTCACGGCCGTATAAAGTGGAGCAGGGCCTCGAGCCAGAGGGTTGGGCGCCTTATACCTCGGGGTTGAAGAGAGAGCGCGCCATGAGAATCGTCGGGCTGGACCTCGCAGGGAGCGAGACTAGAAGAACTGGTTTCTGCTCCATGGACCAGAGGTTCTCCTGCCGGACCAAGGTGCTCTACACAGACGAGGAGGTCATCCGGGAGACGATGTCAGAAACGCCCGACGTGGTAAGCATCGACGCGCCTCTCTTCCTTCCAAAGGGGAGGGAGAGCCTCGAGGTGAAGGGCCCTCCTCACTTCCGGGCTTGCGACAGGGAGCTCCTCAGGATGAAGATCAGGTTCTTTCCGATCTCTCTGGGACCGATGCGAAAGTTGACCAAGAGGGGAATGAGACTGAGGAGTGTCTTCGAGGGGTCGGGACTCCGTGTGATCGAGAGCTTCCCGGGCGCAATCCAGGACATGCTCGGCATGCCGCGGAAGCAGGAGGGGCTGGAGAAACTTAGGACGGCGTTGATTCGGCATGGCGTAGGCGGCGAAGTCGAACGAAAAGACCTCACGGGTGATGAGTTGGACGCGATCACGTGCGCCCTGGTCGGAAAGATGCTCCTCGAGGGAGACTACCTCGCAATAGGCGACCCGGAAGAGGGACTGATGATCTTGCCGAAGCGGACTTCCCACAAGTCTGCGGGATGATGGAGAGGCCCGAACTAATTCGTCCGTCACCGCTCTTGTAATCCTCCCCCGTTGAGGGCTGCCGGAGGGGACCGAACCCGATTGGCTTCAGTAAATGGATTTGGAAGCCCTTTGCGGGAGCGTTTTTCGTGTCACGCCGGAAACCCGACTACCTTCCCGGTAACTGAACGGTCGCCACCGTCGAGTATGAGGAGAGATCGCTCACCATGACCTCGCCCTGAGAGACCGTGTAGAGGTAGTTCCCGATGATGACGCTCCTGTCAATCTGTAGATTGTTGACCGGCGAGTCGCCGTAGTTGCTGCCAGGCGGGTATTGGGACACCCTTCCGAGGAGGGTGAAGCCTGCCGCGGTCACCTTGAAGACGTAGACACCCTGCCAGACGACGTCGCCATACGGCGGGGGGCTACTCGGGCTATAACTCTGGTTCCCGCTCACCTTCGCAAGGAGGACAGGGATCGCCGTTATGTTCCTCGATGAGTCGAAAGTGAATGCCAGGTGGTCGTTGAGAACGGGGGAATCCGTCCCGCGGTCGCCGATCAGGTACTTCGAGACCTGGGTCGAGGTGCCGTTGTCGAAGACCCGGAAGAGTGAGAGTTTCATCCCGAGATACCAGGCGAAGTTTCCGTTCGAGGATGGGACTGCCTCCTTTCCGACCCCAATCAGGTAGCCACCGGGGAGTGGGTGAAGGTAATCTGAATAGCCCGTGACTTTCAGGGCGCTAAGAACGACCGGGTTGGTGATGTCTTTGAAGGAAATTGCGAACAGAGGGTCGATCTGCTCGAACGTGACCACGTAGCCCATATCGCCCACGAAACGGACCGCATAGAGGTTCTCTCCCGGCGCGAGATTCCGGAGGGCCGAAACCTGACTCATGTCCTGGCCGAGCACGTAGACGTCATCGCTGCGCGTGTAGGCGCCCCCGATCTCGGCGAAGCGGCTCGTGGCCACTCTGAAGTAGTTGTTGTATTCGTCCAGGGAGAACTGGTTGAGGACCGTTCCGGGGACAGAGCCGACCGCTTTCACGGTCACGTTGCCGTCGGAAGAGTACGAGGCCCGGAAGATCGTGCTGTTCTGCCCCTGCTGGAGGTTCGTTGAAGATATGGCGCCGCCGGTGTATATGTCACCCGGAATGTTGTCTGCGTAATACTCCTGGTAGTTGGTGTAGACAACGTAGATGTTTGATGTGGAAACGTAGATCGTCGATGATGGGCCGGTGAGAACCGAGAGGGTACTCTCTTTCCCGGTAGACATGCTCACGCTCGCGACCATCGTGTAATAGCTGATCTGCGCCCTGTTGGGGGTGTAGTAGACTGAAGAGGGTGGAAGGGTCGTCCTGACGCCATCCTCGGTCACTAAGGGCATTACGCCAGTTGCGTTGCCTTTGTTGTCGAAGCTGTAAGAGGGCTGCTGGATTACCGCGTAGATGTAACCCTGAGCGAGGCGGGCCGCTACATAGGTTCCCGCGATGCTCGTGTTTCCCATCAGTTTCGGCGAGGAGGGGACTGACGCGTCGTAGAGCAAGAGGTCGATGTGTGTGGTGTTGGTGCTTCGCTCGTCGATGACCATGAGGCGGTCCGGAGAGATCTCTATCCCCAACACTCTGCCGTTCTGGAAGGCTATCGTCGAAAGGGTCGATGTGGAGTTTGGAGGGTATGCATTCAGGATCGTAACGGCGTCGTTCGTCGAGACGAAGAGGTGCTTTCCGTCGGTCTTCACCCTATCGGGCTCGTCTATGCCCTGGACCTGCACGTTAGTGCCGGTAAAGGTAAGGGCTGACTGGGCTGCTGCAGTCGTAAGAGCGGCGTTGGCCGCGAAGGTGGGGACGATTCCCCCGAACCTCATTAGAGGTCCACCGAACCAGATTCCTCGTCTACCGTACTGCTGGGCGCTCTTGGCGTTTGCCGCCATAAAGTCCTGAAGCTGTGAATAACTCTGGAAAGAACCAAGTCCTTCCGCGACCGCATGGGCTGTTCCACCACCTAGCGAACTGTTAAGCACGGTCGATGAATAGGAAAAGGCCGCTAGCCCGGCCGCCACCCCCATGATCGCCATCACGAAGATTGCCGCCTCCCTGTACCGGAAACCAACCCTGGAAGCACTCTGCATGGGTAATGGGATGGCGGGCGGGGGACTAAAGCCTAAGCTACAGAACACCCTGTTCTGCTCTGGCGAACGTCTGACAGACCCTTCGTGGGTTTCATCGGCTCCTATTCCCCAGAAGCGGGTGCGCAGTCCCACCTCTGCTTCTCGCCCTTAGAATGTTCCGGCCAGCAGGTCCCTCTTCTCCCACAGCCCCAGCATCTTGGG
>VBPQ01000119.1 GCA_005877185.1 Nitrososphaerota archaeon | reverse complement strand
TGGTCAGCGGCAGCGAGCGTCGGGGCCATCATGGCGCCGTACGAAATAATGGTCAGGTCTGTCCCGCTCCGAACGAGCTTCGCCTTTCCGATGGGGATCGTGTACTCCTCCTCGGGGACTTCCATCTTGGGGGAGTCGTAGAGCCTCTTCGGCTCCATGAAGACCACGGGGTTCGGTTCCCTCAGGGCGGACGCCAGAAGCCCCTTCGCATCGTACGGATTGGAGGGGATGACGACCTTCAACCCGGGGGTGTGACAGAAGTGCGCTTCGGGGGAGTCAGAGTGACTCTCGGGCGCGCGTATCCCCGCACCGTACGGGAACCTGATCACGCCTCGCGCGGTGAACCTGCCGCGTGTCCTGTTTCTCATTCTTGCGACGTGGTTGAAGATCTGGTCGTACGCGGGGGGGGTGAACCCGTCAAATTGGAATTCCGCGACAGGTATCAGACCCCCCGCGGAGAGTCCCACATAAACTCCGGCGATGCTCGCCTCCGCCAGAGGCGTGTCGAAGACACGGTCAAGGCCGAATTCGTCCTGCAGGCCGCGGGTCACCTGGAAGACCCCGCCATTCTTCCCCACGTCCTCGCCGAAGACGACTATCTTTCCGTCCCTCCTCATCTCCTGACGGAGAGTCATATTCAGGGCGTTCCTCATGTTGACCGCGGGCCTGCCGCCGGTAAGCGTCGGCTCGATGCTGGATTTCGAGTCTTGCGGGGTGGCTCCACCGAAGTTCTCGTGCATCTCCTCGAGCAGTGTGGGGGTGGGGACGTCATACATGTACTCGAACATGTCGGTGGGAGGAGGAGGGCGGACGGACCTTAAGACCCTCACAGCGTCCTCTATCTTCGCCGCATTAGTGGAGGCGACGGACTGCTTGTAGGCCGCGTCTATGATGCCCTTGTTCAAGAGATACTTTTCGAACCTGACAATCGGGTCCTTCTTCTCCCATTCACTCAGCTCCTCGGGGGACTTCAGTTTGTTGGAGACGAGCTCGGCAGTGGTATGAGGGCCCATCCTGTATGTGTAGAACTCAATGAGCATCGGACCCATCCCCCGTCTCGCTCTTTCGACGGCGTACTTCGTGACCTCGTAGCAGGCGATTACGTCGTTCCCGTCGACGAGGATCCCGTCGAACCCGTAGGCGGTGGCCTTCTGAGCTATCGTTTTCGACGCCGTCTGCCTCGGTCGCTTTAGTGAAATCGCCCATTGATTATTCTCGACGGCGAAGATAATCGGAAGGTGGAAGACCCCGGCGAAGTTGAGGGCCTCGTGGAAATCCCCCTTCGATGTCCCTCCGTCGCCCGTCGAGGTGAGCACGACTGAGCTTTCGTTCTGGAAGGTCTTGGCCATCGCCAGGCCAGCGGCGTGAGGCAGCTGTGTCGCGACGGGAACCGTGATCGGGAGCATGTTGACGTCCTCCGGCACTTTCATCCCGCGCTCATCCCCGCTCCAGTACTGGAGGAGCTGCTGCAGGGAGTAGCCCCACGCGAGCATCGCGGCGCTGTCACGATACATGGGGACGAACCAGTCGCTCTTCTGGAGGGGCGAGATGAAACCGATCTGGGCGCCCTCCTGGCCTTTGCAGGGGGGGTAAGTACCGAGCTCTCTCAGTGTGGAGAGGTTGGTCGCCTTCTGGTCGAAGTAGCGGCCGAGTACCATCCACTCGTACATCCTCCGGAGCGTGTCGGGGTCGATGCTCGGCTCGTCGCCGTTGAGGGTCCCGTCGGGCGAAATCCGTCGATATAGGGGGTCGTCGGTCTTTCGGAGCCAGAAATCAGCTTCGCTGAAGATTTTCAGCTCGGACCTCGTCTCATACTGAGCCAAGTTTATCGTCGTAAATGCGTTTTCCTTTATTTAACGATATTCACTTAATCTACTCCATTATGACCCTGTCGAAGTTCAGGTCTCGCTCCTTGTCACTCTGGGAGGCAGACCGCGCCGAGCGAAGCGGACGTAACTAGTTTTGCGTACTTGGCGAAGACGCCGTGCCGGTACTTGGGGGTCGGTGGCTTCCACCCCGCCTTGCGCCGGGCCATCTCCGATTTGCTCAGCTCGGCCCGGAGCTTTCTCTTGTCCACATCGATTTCGACGATGTCCCCGTCGCGGAGGAGCGCGATCGGCCCGCCCGCCGCCGCCTCCGGGGAGACGTGTCCCACCATCAAGCCGTGGGTCGCGCCCGAGAAACGCCCGTCGGTTAGGAGGGCAACCTTCTCCGCGAGACCAGCACCGACTATCGCGGCAGTGACCGCGAGCATCTCGCGCATCCCCGGGCCGCCCTTCGGCCCCTCGTACCGGACGACCACGACGTCGCCGTCCCCGACCCTTCCGTCGACGACCTCGCGGAAGGCCTCCTCCTCGGAGTCGAAGACTCTCGCGGGGCCTCGATGATACCGCCGGGAAGAGCCCGTCGTCTTGAGCACCGCACCATCGGGGGCGAGGTCCCCCCTTAGGATGGCGAACCCGCCGGATGCTCGGATGGGGGTCTTGCTATCGTGCACGACATCCTGCCCGGGGGGGAGGATGACTCCCTCGAGCCTGTCTTCGACTTTCTCGCCCGTAATCGTAACGCATTCACCGTGCAGAAATCCCGCGTCGAGCAGAAGTTTCAGGACGACTGGGAGGCCGCCCACCCTCTCGACGTCTGCCATCACGTACCTCCCCGCGGGTTTCAGGTCGGCGAGCTCGGGGACGCGGGAACCGACGCGGTCTATGTCCTCGAGGTCAAGCTTGACGTTCGCCTCGTACGCGATCGCGAGGAGGTGAAGAACCGCGTTGGTGGAGCCTCCCATCGCGGCGACGGTCGCTATGGCGTTGTCGAAGGCATCCCGGGTCAGGACGTCCCTCGGCCTCACGTTCCGGTCCAGGACGGCCATCACCGCCCGCCCCGTCTCGTAGGCCAGTTGATGGCGGCTCTCGCTGGGAGCTGTCGGTGCGGCACAGTTGGTGACAGTCAGGCCCAGCGCCTCAATCGCCGATGCCATGGTGTTCGCGGTGAACATCCCCCCGCAGGCGCCGTAGGTGGGACAGGCGGAGCACTCGAGTTCCCTCAGTTGGGCTAGCGTCATCCTCCCCCTCTTCACTGAACCGACAGCCTCGAAGACGTCCTGGATCGTTACACTCCGTCCATCGTATTCGCCGGGGGGAATGCTCCCACCGTACAGGTAGATGCTCGGGAGGTTGAGGCGGGCGATCGCCATTATGCATGCGGGTTGGGTCTTGTCACACGCCCCTATTGTGACGAGCGCATCGAACTGGTACGCGACAGCACAGAGCTCTATCGAATCGGCGATCACCTCGCGACTGATGAGGGAGGCCTTCATCCCCTCGTGCCCCATCCCTATCGCATCGTTGACCGCGATCGTGTTAAACTCCAAGGGCGTCCCCCCCGCGTCACGGACCCCCCGCTTCACCTCCAGCGCCAATTCGCGCAGATGGTAGTTGCAAGGCTGGGCCTCCGTCCAAGTGTTTGCGATACCGATTATGGGGCGCTCGAAATCTTCGTCCGTCAGGCCTATCGCCCGCAGCATCGCTCTCTGTGGGGCTCTCTCCACCCCTGAGGTGATGTTCTGGCTGTGCTGCTTTCTTGGATCAGTGCGGTCGAGACGCTCGCCCTCTTCTTCTTCTCCTCCTCCTCTACCTGCCCCCTTTCCCTCGTTGTGAGCGCGGGGACGAGCCTGCAACTTGCCCGACGCTCCTCTCGCCTAAACTTAAATGGTGTGCTCGGGGCGATATCTGTGGCGCGTAGTCAACCAATGTCCAGGATGTGGCACGATGAGCAGCTGAGCTTGGGGCCAATAAGGGACCAGACGATCGCGGTGATCGGATACGGGATACAGGGTGCAGCCCAAGCGAGCAACATGAGAGACTCCGGGCTCAAGGTTCTCGTGGGCCTCAGGAAGGGAGGGAGGAGCTGGGACGTGGCCGCGAAGGAAGGTCACAAGGTCCTGGAGGTGGCCGATGCCGCAGAGGCCGCGGATATCGTGCACATGCTGATACCCGACATGGAACAATCAAGGGTGTACCGGGAGGCCGTTGCCCCTAAACTGACGAAGGGGAAGGCCCTCTCTTTCTCCCATGGCGCCGCGATTCACTGGAGATGGATAGTCCCTCCGGACTCGGTCGATGTGATAATGCTCGCCCCGAAGGCACCGGGACAGAGGGTGAGGGAGCTCTACCTTCAGAACTTTGGGACGCCGGCCCTGGTGGCTGTGCAGAGGGATGCTTCCGGGGGAGCGTGGAACAGGATCCTGGGGATGGCGAAGGCCACGGGGTGCGCGAGGGCAGGCATAATCGAGACCACGTTCAAGGAGGAGGTGGAGACCGACTGGTTCGGCGAGCAGGCGGACCTGTGCGGAGGGGTGGACAGGCTCGTAAGGACGGCGTTTGAGACGCTGGTAGAGGCGGGCTACCAGCCGGAGATAGCCTACTTCGAGTGCCTTCATGAGCTCAAGCTGATCGTCGACCTCATTCAGAAGTACGGGATAGCGGGGATGTACAGGAGGGTGAGCGAGACCGCGAGGTACGGCGGGTTGACGAGGGGAGAGCGGGTGATCGGCACGGAGGTCAAGAAGTCGATGAAGAAGACCCTGGGCGACATCCAGAAAGGGAATTTCGCGAAGGAATGGGTCGAGGCGTACGGCAGGGAGGGCTCAAGGGCCTTCGAGAAATATCTCGGCGAGTTGGACAAGCACCAGATAGAGGAGGTCGGGAGGAGGCTGAGGAGTATCATGTGGCCCAGGGAAGCCGTTTCATGAATGACCCCGGTCGCTGAATCCCTCAAT
>VBPQ01000058.1 GCA_005877185.1 Nitrososphaerota archaeon | reverse complement strand
GTCTACGAAGACTTCATCACCCTCTCAGGTTCCAACGGACAGAGGACGCAAGTTCCCGTCTCCCTAGTGGTCCCCCTGGACCCGAGCAAGAAGGGCGTCCCGTTCGTCTTCGGCGCCTCCGCTGACGGCGTGATGTACGACAACGGTGCGGTTTACGGGGCGAGCGACTTCAGCTGGAGGTACGAGTCCGGTAACTGGAGAACCTACAAGCTGGTGGTCTCAGACAAAGGGGTGAATCAGGGCTCGGTCAAGGTTGATTGGACAAGCCCCTCGACAAGCATCAACCTACTCGTCATGAATCCAGAGGGGAAGATTATCGCGAGTTCGGTCCCGCCAGGGTTGTTCAAGTCGATAACGAGGGAGTTCATCCAGCTCGTCCCGTTGACCCCAAGCCCCAGCAACGACTATCTCCCTACCTCAGGCTTCTCCAGCCTAGGGTGGTCGGGCGGATTCGTGCCGTCGCAGAACAACGGAGCCTCCGATTAATGAGACAGGTACCTACACAATAGTGGTTCACAATACGGTCTACAGCGGCCAGGGGCCTTTCGAGAGGTTCGTAGGAACGGTTGAGGTGAACACGGTCCTCCCCATCCAAGGTTCACCCTCGGTCAAGGTCGGTTTCCCCGCCACACCGGTAAGGGGCACGATCTCGATGCCGGTCAACGTGACGGGAAGCAGCGTATCCTCCGTGACCTATTCGGTAGATTTAGCGTCACCCCTCGACTTAACGGGCAACAACTCGCTCACGATTGATACGAAGGGGCTGGGCGACGGTCCACACACGCTCACAGTGACGGCGACCGACCTCGTGGGGCATAGCGTTACTCAGAGTTTCCAACTCGTCGTCCTCAACACCCCGCCGAGGATCTTCATCGGGAACCCCATCAACGGGAGCACAGTCACCGGACGGGTGAATATCACCTTCATCCCCGAGTCGAGTTACGTCTCCTCCTTCAAGCTTCAGGTCGACGGCAAGACCTTTACTCCGAGTGGCACGAGTTACTCGTGGGACTCCCTCTCCGTCCCGGACGGTCTTCACACACTGAGGGTAATCGCGGCAGACCAGGCGGGCAACAACTCCACCACTCTCGTCACTTTCCGCACGAACGGGCAGGCGTTGGCCGCGCAGGCAGCCCAGGTGAGAACGCTCACCACCTACTTGACGCTCGCGACGGGGGGAATCGTGGTGCTCGCGGTTGCCGCCGCGGTCATGCTCTATAGGCGAAGGAAACCCTGGGCGTACTAGTCAACGAGTGACCGTCGGTGGCGGTTTGTTGACCTGCTTGTTGACCGCGTCGGCCAGGTAGTGGCCCCGCAGCGTAACCTTCACCTCCCTCACCCCTTTCACGCTCAAGACGCTCGACTTGATGTCGCTGGCAATCTTTAGCGCGAACATCGGAGGGCAGAAGGCTGCCGTGAGGTGAAACTCCACGTCCACGAAGCCATCACGAATGTCAAGCCGGTCGACGAGGTTCATCTCCGTGATCGGCCGGCCGATCTCCGGGTCGATGATCTTCGAAAGCTGAGCCTGGATCTCACTGAGTGATGCCGCCTCGGAGGCCATCGAACGGTTTTTCCCGAGCAGTCTATTTATTCTTTGGGTGGAGGAGCCTTTGGGGGAAGATAAGAAGAATGGTGGACCTCTCATCCTTCCTGACCTTCGACCTCACCCTCTTCACCGAAGCCTTCCTCCTCCTCTTCGCCATCCTGGACCCGATTGGGACCGTTCCTATCTTCATGGCGCTGACAGAGGACCACATAAAGAAGAGGCGGCAGATAGTCCGACAATCGGTTACACTCGCCGCCGTGATCCTCTACGTCTTCGCGTACCTGGGCTGGTTCATCTTTCAGATTTTGGGGATAACTCTGAACGACTTTCGGATAGCCGGCGGAATCGTCCTCTTCATCGTCGCGTACGAGCACCTGAGCGGGAAGGAGGCGAGGACTCGGAGGCTAGAGGCTGAGGAGGTGGCCGCCTTCCCCATCGCCACCCCACTTCTTGCGGGGCCCGGAGCGATCTCCACGGTCGTCATCCTCGCCAACCCACCCTTCGGCCCCCTCGTCACATTCTTGGTGATCACGCTCAACTCCGTGCTCGCATTCGTCGTCCTCAGTCGCAGCGAGCTGGTTCAGCGGCTGCTGGAGGTAAACGGCACGCGAGCCCTCACCAGGATAACCGCGCTTCTCATCGCTGCAGTCGGAGTCGCCTTCGTAAGGCAGGGGATAGTCGAGATTGTGAAGTCGCTCGCCTAGGTGAGTCTCGATAGGCAGAGTCGTCCTGAGGGTCGTGGTGCGTGGCCTCGTCCAGGGCGTCCTTTTCAGGGCCTCGATGACAGAGGTCGCTCGAGCCAACAGGGTGGACGGCTGGGTGAGAAATCGTGCGGACGGAGCTGTCGAGGCGCTCCTCGAAGGGGATGAGGGGGATGTCAGGAAGGTCCTCGAATGGAGCGAGCACGGCCCTCGCAGGGCAAGGGTCGACTCGGTCACCGTTGAAAGGCAGAAGAAGCTCCGCGGCCTTCGAGGATTCCGGATCGTGGGCTAGCAGCCAGCTAAGGTTTTAACCATCTCTGGGCGGCCGTCAAAAGAGTTGAAGAAGGTCGCCGTCATCAGGGGCGATGGAACGGGCCCTGAACTTGTCGACGCGACCCTCGCTGTGATCAAGGCGAGCGGTGCAAGGTTGGAGCTGGTGATATGCGAAGCGGGGTCCGAGTGGTGGAGTAGGGAGAAGGGGGCTACCTTCATTCCTGAAGAGACGTGGCGGGTCCTCGAGGACTCCGACTGCTGCCTCAAGGGGCCTACCACGACGATTCCTCTTCCCGGAACGCCGAAGAGCGTTGCCGTAAGCATCAGGCAGAAGTTCGACCTCTACGCAAACGTCAGGCCCATCAAGACATACCCGAATCACGTGGGTCCCCTCGGCGAGGTTGACTTCGTCTGTGTCAGGGAGGCTACCGAGGGGCTCTACTCAGGAATCGAGTATCGACTGGACAAGGATGTGGCTATCGCCATACGTCTCATAACGAGAAACAAGTCAACCCGAGTCGTGAGGTTCGCCTTCGAGGAGGCTCGTAAGCGAGGATGGTCGCACTTAATCGCAATTTCGAAGGCCAACATCCTAAAAGTCACCGACGGGCTCTTCCTGGAGTGTGCCAAGAGGGTTGCGAGGAAGTATCCCCGTGTCGAGCTGGAGGACCTATTCATCGACAACTTTGCGCAGCAGCTGGTGAAGAATCCCGACAGGTTCGACAGGTCCATCATCGTCGGGACGAACCTCTTCATGGACGTCCTTTCAGAGGAGGCATCAGGGCTGATAGGAAGCATCGGGATGGTCTATTCGGGCAACTTCGGCGATGACTACGCGATGTTCGAGCCTGCTCACGGCAGCACCCCGAAGTACAAGGGGCTCAACAAGGTCAATCCCACGGCCACGATCCTCTCGGCGGCCTGGATGCTTGACTACTGGGTGAGAAGGGACCTTCGAAGGCGATTTTTGATGCAACCTCGAAGGTAATCGCAAGGGGGAAGGACATCACCTACGACATTGGCGGGAAGGCGGGAACTCGAGAGATGGCTGATGCCATCGCGAGGCTCCTCTAAACCTTACCCGTCCATCTCGAGATCGTCCTGAGAATCGGGAATGTGACCGCTGTCCCCGCGATAGTGAAGAAGGTTCGCTCGAGAGGATAGAGGTAGAATATCCCCCGCCAGTAGGACAGGAGGTTTGACGGCAACACCCCATTGATTCTTACCAAGACGTTCTCGAACATCACACCGCCGGCTACGTGCGCGCTCATAGTCGAAAGGAAAAACGTCGCCCCAACGAAGAGCAAACTCGACACTTGAATCTTCTTCCTGCCCACGAGAACCCAAGTGACACCCATCGTCAGAACGGAGAGCAGATGCATCCAGAGGAATGGAACACTGATTGGGCCGACCGAGATCAGGCTCATCGAGAGCGGGTCGATGGTGAAGAGGGCCATCACGATGAGCGGTACTAGGAGGGAAACGTTTCTTTTTCCCGTGAAACAGAATCCGGCAATAAGCGCCGCCGTGGCCCCTGGCAGGAAATCAAGACCGTCAAAGACGGGAGGTCGTCCGCGAATGAAAGCCAGAAAGGTACCGAGGGTTACGGAGACAACCCCGACGTACGGCCCGAAGAGCATTCCGGCGAGTGGGCTGAATATCTCGCCGAATGTCAGAGTACTGTTGAGCCCGACGTAGGGAGAGATAGGAAAGAGTCTCGCAATCGAGTATGCGACGGCGAAGATTGAGGAGTACGCAATCTTCTTCGACCTCCCGGGCGCGCCTAGCATACCAGCCATCAAATTTGCGCGCCTAAAGTTTTTAGCGGCTCCGAAGGACGCTCCACAGTCGTGTCTGGGTCAGACGCAGAGGTAAAGAAGGCGGCGGAGCTCAAGCTCTGGCTGGAGTCTCGCATAACCGAGCTGCAGGAGGAGATTGAGAGGCTGAAGGAGGCTCTCAACTACGTCGATACCACCCTGAGGGCCGAGACGTTCAGGTCTGCCAGCGAGCTGGTCAGTGAGGCTGGTGAGATTGCGGAGAGGAGAGAGCTCAGGAAGGATAAAGGGGGGCAGTCGATCGCGATTGCCTCGATTACCTCCGCCAAGCTCGTCGTTGAACCCGCGTCTGGCGTGACCCTACGCGTTGATGTCCCTCCGTTCAAGTCTTTCCTCCTCGGGAAGATTCTCCAGGGCATGAAGGCGAAGGATGAGGAGCTGGTCGCGAAGGGAAAGCTCGCCGATGGTCAGCAACTCCGCTTCAACTTCGAGGAGAGAAACGGCAGCGTCTCCAGGGTGGTGGTCGAGAACTACAGGGAGAAGAGCAGGCTGAACGAGATACTCAATACGTTCAGCTGGACCTTCTCAAGAATGCTCGAGAAGTAGCTAGGCCTTCGTGAGGCGAAGCACCTCTCCTTGAGTCGGGGCCTCCGGCTCTTCGGCCGACACGTAGTATTTCGCTGCCGCGTTCGCGAGGGCGAGCCTGTCGGCGTCGCCTTTTCCGTTGAGGAAGAAGTGAATCGAGGCGGCGTCCCAGACGTCGCCCGCGCCCGTTAGCCTCTTCGGGGTCACCCATCCAATCCCGCATCGTACGACCTCGGACCCGGTCGAGGTGTAAGACCCGTTCTTCGTGTGAATGTCGACTCTGAGGTTCAACTTTCGCGCGATGCTGCGCGACAGGTCACCGAGGTCTCTCTCCCGAACACCGAGCATACTGCCCGTCGCTCGCGCCTCCGCCTCGTTGAGGCTGAGCCAGTTCACGAGACTCCGTTCCCCCATCGCACGGAGCAGCTCTCCGTAAGCTTCGAGCCTGTCCCGCATGTCCGCCGGGTCGAGGAATATCTGGTGCTTCCGACCCAGACGCCTTCTCAGTGCCATCAGCAGTTCGGTGCCATTGCTGTTCGCGGCCCAGTTCACCGAGCAGACAATCTTCGATTCTTTGAGAGCGGCCCAGTCGTCGCTGTCAATCATCGACGGCGGAAATTCTCCGGCCCCCCCGTTGTGACCCAGCATCACGTTCATCCTCGCCCCACCTCTCATCCCCTCCAAGGCGACTGTCAACCCAGCTTCCCTCTTCTTCACGCTCAAGACGACTGGCAATCCCTTGAATCCAGCCCTCAGCAGGGGCTCGTGCGCGGGGTCGCTGTGGGTCAGAAGGAAGGTTCTCGTCCCTAGCCTCCCCAGCGCGTGGGCGAGGTTGGCGGCGTTCCCGCCCCTGATCTCGAGCTGCCTGACTCCGTGTATTCCACCGCCTCCTTCGTCGGCCTTCTTCGAGATCGCATCAGAGAGCCTACCGAACTCCTGAATCAGGACAAGCCTGTCCACGTAGTAGTCGTGCAGGACCGCGACCTCGAACCGTGACATCGCGCTCTACTTGAGTATCTTTATGCTCTTAACAAGTTTCAGGTCGTTCAGCTCTTCCATCGCCTTCCCGCTCAAACTACCCTCAACAACGAGCGTCATCTTAGCATCCGGCACCATGTCGGGGTCGTCGGCGAGCGCCTGCCTGATCACTAGGTCATGGTTCGCGAGAACGCTGGCCACCGCGGCGATCACCCCTGACTTTCTCGGGTCCGCCTCTATCACGATCGCCGAGTAACCCAGCTTCGAGGCGACCGGGACGAGGCTCGAACCGATGGGGGCCAGGTTCGAGAAGAGGCCGTTGAGAAACCGGTTTCCCTTGATCTGCTTGACTGTCTGCTTGACGACCCTCCTGTCAACGTTCACGGCCCTCGCCACGGCAGAGTAGTCCACCTCGACGTCCCCCACGTAGAGCCGTAGGTCGTCAGCGACCCTGATCCCGCACTCTATCATCTTCTTCACGATGTCGGCCCTCACTATCTGCCGGGAGAACTGTTTCCTGACGCTGGGCCACATCTTGACAGATCTCCCGGGTCCCGACTTAATAGTCGTTCCCGAGTGCGAGAGAGTGCACCGAGGTTACCTTGCGTTTGTTTCGGCTCTGCTTTCGGTAAGCAGGTGAAGCTAGGAAGTAGCAAAGGTGACGATGTACATTCGTGGGCACAAATCAATAAAAGGCGTGCTGGAAGTTCCTCCCGCCGAGGCAGATGCGAATCAAATCCACGCTTTCACAAGAACAGCTCCCTAAGAACTACTACAACATACTCCACGAACTCCCCGAGGGCGTTCCCCCACCCCTCGACCCGAAGACGAGAAAACCGATATCGCCCGAGGCGTTGCTGAGGCTCTTTGCGAAGGAGTGCATCATGCAGGAGGTCTCCACACAGCAGTATATCTCCATCCCCGAGGAGGTGAGGGAGGCCTACCTCAGGGTGGGCAGGCCCACACCTCTCTACAGGGCAACCAGATTAGAGAAGAAGCTGAAGACGCCCGCCAAGATCTTCTACAAGAGGGAGGACCTCAACCCGGCAGGCAGCCACAAGCCCAACACCGCGATCGCGCAAGCGTACTACCACCAGAAGGAGGGCACCGAGAGGCTCACGACTGAGACAGGTGCCGGGCAGTGGGGAAGTGCTCTCGCCCTCGCCGCAGCCTTCTTCGACATAGCCCTCACCGTCTACATGACCAGGAGCAGCTACATCCAGAAGCCGTACCGACGAATCCTCATGGAGGTCTATGGCGCGAAGGTCTTCTCCTCTCCTAGCGACAAGACTAACGTAGGGCGGAGCTTCCTTGAGAAAGACCCCGACCATCCCGGAAGCCTGGGTATCGCGATCAGCGAGGCCGTCGAGGACTGCGTCACTCACGACAACACGAAGTACTCCCTGGGCAGTGTCCTGAATCACGTCCTCTTGCACCAGACGGTCGTGGGGCAGGAGGCAAAGGAGCAGATGAAGGAGTTCGACGTCGAGCCCGATTACGTCGTCGGATGCATCGGAGGAGGCAGCAACTATGCGGGCCTCTCGTACCCCTTCATAGGAGACAAGCTCAGGGGGAAGAGCGAAGCAAAGTTCGTCGCTGTCGAGCCGAAGGCAGTCCCGTCGACGACGAAGGGGGAGTACAGGTACGACTTCGGAGACACGGGTGAAATGACTCCCCTCGTCAAGATGTACACGGTAGGTCACAGGTACCAGTGCCCCCCAATCCATGCGGGCGGACTCCGCTATCATGGCAAGGCCCCGTCTCTCTCCCTGCTTGTCGACAAAGGTCTCGTCACTACGGTGGCATACACTCAGAACGAGGTCATGGACGCTGGCATCACCTTCGCAAAGACCGAGGGAATCGTTCCCTCCCCGGAGACGAACCACGCCATCAAGGGGGCGATAGACCTCGCCCTTCAGTGCAAGCAGAGGAACGAGGAGAAGGTCATCCTCTTCAACTTCAGCGGCCACGGCCTCCTCGACCTCAAGGCCTACGAGGACAAACTAGCAGGCTCGCTCGAAGACTACGAGCCGGAGCTCTCCACGATACGGCAGGCGCTCGCGTCCGTACCACTAGTGCAATAGCTCCCATCCAAGGTGGGAGACCTTCCTTATTTCTTACTCGTAGGCCCTGGTTATCTTGACACCGTCAACGAGCACCCAAGGGCACAGGGTAGGCGTGTCCACCTCCCACCACTCTATCCATTCTCTGTTCTTCGAGATCAGGCGGGTGGAGCTGAAGATCCTTTCGAGGCTGTCGCTCACCCTCAGCCCCTTCAGTCCCTGAGTTATCCGACCATCTTCCACCAAGTAGGCGCCGTCTCTCGGCACGGTTGAGAACTCGCCAGTTCTGTAGTTCTTGAAGCGCGTGTACCAGTTGCTCGTCAGGATGACACCTCTCTTCATACTCTTGACCATCTCGTCGTAACTCGAGTCTCCCCTCCCCACCTCGAGGTTCCAGGGATGTGGGCTTATCGTCCCCGCGTTGCCCGTGGACGCCTTCCCAGCCTTCTTCGCGGTGGTGAGGTTGTGCAGGTAATTCTCGAGGACTCCCTTCGTGATGATGGGGGTCGTCCCGGTTGGCAGCCCCTCGTCGTCGAAGACCCTTCCGTCGAGGGCGCCGTCCATCCGTCCGTGGTCGGAGAGGCTGAAGCTTTCGGAGGCCACCTTCTTGCCCAGCTTGTCGACCAAGTACGAGATTCCAGCCTCGACGCTAAAAGCGGAAGAGAACCCTCCGATGAGGTCGACGAGGTTCGACGCAACGGTCGGGCTCATCAGGACCTCGTACTCGCCCGCCTCGGGTTCCTTCGCCCCAACCATCTTCTTCGCGTTCTCCCCGGCCCTCCTCCCAGCCTCCACAGGGTCAAACCCCGACAGCCTTGAGGCGCACGAGAGCCCGTGGCCGCTCGCGTCGTCCTGCGAGAAGGACCGGATGTTCAATGTTATTGACGCCCCTCTGTCATGCCCACTCGTTCCGCTCGAAGTCAAGATGGAGGAGGTGCCGACCGAAGCCACCACCGCCCCCGCTGACCGCTCTCCCCCGTTCTTTCTCGCCGACTCGATAGCCTCCCCGGCGAGCTCGCTGAGTTCAGTTCCGACGGCCTCGACCTTCTTGTCGTAGCTCATCTGGCTCGGTCTGTAGTGGCGCGCCCTCTCTGGGAGGGAAGCGTAGTCTGACCCCTTGGGCAAGCTCTGCAGGGATTCGAAGAGCTTCTTGACGAAGGCCCTTATGCTCGACTCATCGGGGTTCGAGGTCGCGGCCACTATCCGCCTATTGTCCTTCCCAAGGTAGACGAATAGCTCGGTCTCCTTCATGTTCTTCGTCACGGTTAGCGAGTTGTTGGCAAACCTGACCATCCGCTCGTTTCCCTGAGAAGTTAGCGCAACTGCGTCGTCGACCCCCAACTTCTTCGCGGTCGAGACAGCTAGCTCGTTGAGGGCCTCCATCATACCGATCACCTCGACCCCAATTTGATTCCGGAGAGAAGGGTGTCGGGTCCACCCGTCCAGACGGGGATTCCCTGCATCGGGTCGCCCTTTCCGCAGGTCGCGGCTTCGAACTCCATCCTCTTGCTTCGAGCCTTGACGCTCCCCCAGAGCTTCGGCGTCGTTATCTCCAGGACGGGCGCCTTCACCAACCCCTTCAGCTCACCCCCCTCCACGAGGTAGGCCTCAAGACCGACGTACCTCTGGTTGAGCCTCTTGTCGTCTATGTTCCACTCTGTGAAGGAGGCGAAGTAGACTCCCAGCTGTACCTCCTTCAGGAGCTCTTCGAAGGTGTATTCCCCGGGTTCGACGAAGGTGTTCGACATCCTGATTATCGGCTCTCGGTTGAATGCGACGGACCTCGAGGCGCCGTTGCTCGTCACATCCAGCTCCGCGGCCGTGCTCCTGTTCTGGAGGAACTCCCTGATATACCCGTCCTGGATGAGCCTCCTCTTCTTCCCCTCAACCCCCTCGTCGTCGACAGGGCTGAAACCGTTTGAGTTTAGCAGGGTGGGGTCGTCGCTCACGTTGGCCTCGGCGCTCCCGACCTTCAGCCCTATGCTGTCCCTCTTGAGGTAGGACTCGCCCGCCTGCGCACCCTCTCTCCCGAGGATTCTGTCAGCCTCCTGCGGGTGGCCGACAGACTCGTGTGCGGCTATCCCTGACAGCTCGGGGCTCAGGACGATGTCTATCGTCCCCTCGGGCGGCTTCGTCGCCTTCCTGAGCACCTCCCCGAGGGTCTTGGCTTCTCGCTCGACCCTCTTCACCAGGTCCAACCTCTCTACCACCTCCAGGCCGCCGCTCTCGCCCTGCTGAATCATTCTCTGGGCGGTCTCCCCGTTCTCGACCCCAGTGAGGATTCCGAAGAAATGGACCCTAGGGACTCTGCTCTCGACTCTCGCTCCGTCGCTGTTCACGAAGTACTTCTCCTCCAGGGTTGTTCCGGCGGTGAGGAACCTGCCTGGAAGCTTGACTCCGACCTCCTCGCTCGTTAACCTTCCGTCGATCTCCCTCAGAAGGGACCCCAACCACCTTACGTCGCCGCCCTCTATCCTCTGCTTCTCCTCCGCCTTCCACTTCTTCTTTACGGGCTTCGAGGCGTCGAAGGTTAGAGGTTTTTTCAGCAGCGCACCCGCCGATTTCGCCATCTTCACCGTCACTATCGTGAGTTGCTTCACCGACTTCCGGTCGAGAGAATTTGTCGCCGAGAATCCGAGGGCGCCCTTCGCCAGAACCCTAACTCCGATTCCGAAGCTTTCTACGAGGACCGCCGGCTCTGGCTCCCCGTTTTTCAGGAGAGACTCGTTCCCGGTGGCTCCGTGAATCCTCGCTTCAGCGTAGCTCGCGCCAGCCAATCTCGCTTGGTTTATCGCATAATCTGCGAGGTCTTTCAGCTCCTCGAGCTTCAATATCAGGCGGCGAATCCTCACCTTATTTCTGCGTTGCGTCGGCTCATCGGCTCGCTCGGTGGGGTTGAGAGTTCTCTCCGGACAATGGATAAATAGCGTGGGAGCGAGGTAAGAGCAGGTTGGCAATCGCGTCACTCCCGCTCGCTGCAGGCGCCGAAACGCTGCAGGCGATGGAGGTCCTCGCGGTGGCGATAGGGATCGCCGGGATTGCGATCCTGATTCTCTTCGCAAAGAGAAAGATCTAGCGGATGATCCGAGCCGTAATCTTCGACGTCGACGGTACGTTGGTAACGTTCACCTTCGATATCGTTGGAACGCGAAGCGCGTTAATCGGAGAATTACTCAGCAGAGGGTACTCGACGTCAAACCTGACCACCATGACCCTCACGCAGGCCATACTCGACTCGGCGAAGGAGCAGATCGATTCCGGACGGGTGAAAGACGACTACCAGACCCTCAGGTCGAGGGTCTTCTCGATGCTCGACAAGTTCGAGCTGGATTCCGCGAGGGAGGCGAAACCCATTCGTGGAACCCTGAAGACTCTGGAGGCCCTGCGACTGTCCTCGATAAGGCTCGGAGCCTTGACTAACAGCGGGAGGGCCGGTGCGACGCGAGTCCTCAAGAAGAGCGGACTGATGAACGTCTTCGAGCTGATCCTCACGCGAGACGATGTCCCGGCTATGAAACCCAAGCCGGATGGAATCCTGAGGGCGCTGGACCTCCTAAGCCTATCGAAGGACGAGCTCCTCTTCGTCGGTGACAGCGTCCTCGACATTCAAGCCGCCGACGCCGCCGGTGTGAGGGTCGCCTCCGTCGCGACGGGAAACTACAGCCGGGAAAGGCTGGGAGCCGAGGGAGCTGACCTGATCATGAGTTCCATCTCCGAGCTTCCCGCTCTACTCCGGACACTCTCTTAGCTCAGAAGTCTGTCTGTCGGTCGAGTCTCGAGACTCGCTCACGTAGCTCCCTGTTTTCCTTCTTCAACCCCTCTACCTCTTCCCCGAGCTTGGCGATGGAGCTTATCGTCTCCGCCGTCCGTAGTAACTCGTAGTAGGCCTCCAGGGCCCTCCTTCTCACCCTGGGGTCTGGGTCCGATACGGACGCGCGTTTGAGTTCTTCCAGCATCCTCCTCTCCGCGAGCCTAGGAGCAACCTGGTCGGCGACGTAATACCTCACACGAAACTCCTTGTCGCGTAGAAGTATCTCCTTCAGCATGGCAACTTCATCTTCATAGGCGAAGCCCCGGTTGATGATTCCCTTCATAGCCCCGGTTCTCGCCCTGCTCGGCGCCCCGTACTTCAGGTTCTCCCTGATCAGGGTTCTTACATCCTCATCCTTGATGTAGCCGGCGGCGTCTAGACAGGCCTCGGTAAGGGTGAAGTTGGGAGACTCGATTTTCATCGCCTTCTTCAACAGCTGCAGGGCTCCCTCTGCCTGCGCCTTCGCGAGGGAGATCGCCGCCTCGCACTGAACGTACGGGCTCTCGTCACCGATCAGAAGTTCTTCGAGGAGCTTGTTTCCTCTGCTGTCCTTGAAGTTGGCGAGCGCCCTCGCGAGCGCCCTTCTCACCCTTCTGTTCTCCGGTCTGCCGAGCGAGAGAATGGAGGCCAGCGCGTCCTCGGTCCCGACCTCGCCGAGAGCCTCGACGGCCCTGGCCCTGACGATCCACGACGGGTCTGTCATCGCGGCTTCCTTCAGAGGGGCGAGCACCGCATTATTCTTCGTGGAACCCAGGTCGGCCGCCGCCCTCGCCCGGCTCGATGCGTCGACGCTCTCCTTCAGTTGGTTGGCGAGGAGTTCGAAGCTCTTCCGAAACTTCACCTTCTTCAGGATCCATTCTTCCGGGTCGAATTCCACTATCCTCGGCTTCGAGCCCAACTCGAAGGTGAGCTTCTCCTCGGCGGAGGAGAGAAGGACCCTCCTCTTCGTCCTGCCCTTCTGGGTGTAGAAGACGATATCACAGGGCAATCTGAAAATCGGTGTCCGCTCGTCCGTCGGCTGCGTCTGCCTCACGGAGAGGCTGGCGGTCGACCCGACCTCGTCCCAGGAGTATTCAACCTCAAATTCCGGGTATCCCGCCTTGAAGAAGAACTCCTCAAAATACTCTTCAAGCGACTCTCCGCTCACCTTTTCGAGAGCCTTCCTAAGGTCGTGAGTCTCGGCGTTCTCTCTTGAAAATTGCTTGAGGTACTCTTGAATGCCTCTGAAGAAGTACTCGTCGCCGAGCACGTACCTGAGCTGATGTATCATCCAGGCCCCCTTATCGTACGTCGTGGAGTCGAAGAGGTCATCGGGGTAGACGTAGCTCCTCTCAACGATGGGTCTTCGGTAGGAGGTCTCGTCTTCATCGAAATAGATTTCTGCTTTCAGCGACAGGTCCCACCTGAGAAGGTCGACACCCTTCTCCTTCTCTAGGTAGAGGCTCTGAAAGTAAGTCGCAAAGCCTTCGTTGAGCCACGCGTGGGTCCAGTCGGCGCAGGTGACGAGGTCGCCGAACCACTGATGGGCGAGTTCGTGCGCGACCAAGTTCACCGCGTTCTGCCCCTCCCTCGAATACGAGACCTGGAAGTCCTCATCCGACCTCTCGTCTGGGTAGTAGGTCGTTGCGAGGGTCGTGGCGGAGATATTCTCCATTCCCCCGATTATGAAATCCTCGACCGTCGTCTGTGCGTACTTTCCGTACGGGTACTTGATTCCGGTCAGCTCCCCGAAGACTTTCATCATCTTCGCCGTCTCCCCGAAATATCTCGTAACGTCCTTCCCCTTCCCTTCTGGAAAGTAGTACTCTAGGCTTATCCCGTCCACTTCATCCTTTTTCACTCCGAACTTTCCGACGACGAACGAGTTGAGGTAGCTGGAGTGACGCGTCTCCTCTATCCAGTGGTAAGTCACTTTATCCCCGCTCTTCAGGACGGAGAGCAGCTTTCCATTCGAGATGGTGAGGAATCCTTCCCTTACCGTGATGAGCATCTCGCTGGTGCTCTTGTCGTTCGGAAAGTCGTAGCAGGGGAACCAGTAACTCGCGAACTCCGGCTCCGACTGGGTCCAGGCCTGAACCTCTTTGTCAGGGTACGCTTCGTCAGGGTGGATGAAGTAGACGCCTTGAGTCGGCGAGGCTGCGTAGGTGACGAGTAGCTCGTGCTCCCCTCGGCTCAGGGGGGAGTCGGCGACTACGACCAACTTCTCGTTATCGTACTCGAACCTGCACTCTCTCCCGTCGAGTGTCACCGCCGAGATTTGCATCGTTCTCGCGTCGAGCTCGATCCGTTGAAGGGATCTCAGGGGGATGATCTTTAGAGAGGCTCTGCCCTCGAGGCGCTTCCGCTGCAGGTCCACCTCGATCTCCAGCTTGAGGTGCCCCGTATGGAAGGCCTTGCTCCTGGCGAAGTGTGGCCTCGACTCGGGGAGATGGAATGACTTGTACCTCCTCTCGCCCAATGTCACGAAGAAGGCGCCCCTTCCGTCCTCTGAAAAGCTTTCCGAGGCGGATGCCCACTGAGGGACCATCCTTATGAGGAGGGGCGCTCTCATCGACGAGGATGTCCTGGTGCGAGGTCAGCAGCCTCAACGCGTCGGTCGCGAAGGCCTTGAAGGGATTCTCGTATCCCGCAACTAGAAGAAAGGTCCTGTTGCGCACGAGGGGCATCGTCGTCGAGGGCTGGGAGGTGGGATACTTTCTGAAGAAGGCTCTCGCGAAGGAGAAATACTTCGGCCTGCGCGAAATAATGGCAGACGTTGACAGTTGGGCTGAAGGGCAGGGTTGACGTCTCGTCTAAAGGTAGCCCCAGCTCAGGAGCATGTCGACGTCCTTGAACCATCGCTGCCCTATATCGTCCCTGTAGAACATGTTGGGGATCATGACGTTCCGCACCGACTGGTAGGCGGAGTTGATGGCTTCCTGCATCGAGGCCCCTGAACCGGTCAGCACCAGGGCGTAACCCGACTTCCCCGCAATGTGCCAGTCGCCATCCACGTTCTTCACTTCACCCAGGTGAACTCCGTTGAGCGTTGTCTTCCTGAAAAGTATCGTCGCGTCCTCTGAATATTTCTTGAAGGCCTTCTCGTCCTCGAATGGAAAGGGAGGGATTGCGACAACAACACCGACTTGGTAGCCTTTCTTCGTTTTGAGCTGGGCGTCCTTGCCCTGGGCTATTTCGCTCAAGAATGTCCCCCAATCGCTGGTCACCCCCTCCATCTGGATGCTTATCGTTGGGTATCCTAGCCTCGAAGTCCATTCCAAGGGGTAAATGCCCTTACTGTTCGCTATTGAATTGATGTCGATGTATCCTACGTACTTGCTGGCGGCCAACTTTTCCTTCGCCTTTAACAGTGTGTTCTCGAATAGCGGGTTGTTTCTCGTCCAGTACATCGAAGTGTTGCCGCACCAGTAAGGCTTGCCGTTTCTCCTCACGTACATTATGTGATTCTTTACGCTTGCGCAGTAGACAATGCCATCGTAATCAACGGTCCGGGTGTCTCTCCAGTCTATCCAAGATTCCAGCTTTCGGACCCTCTCCAGAACCTCGTATTGGGGCCTCGAAGCATCCGCGTTGTAATCTACTATCCGAACCTTCCCTCCCCTTCGCCTTTGTTTTATAATGCCAAGTCTTCCTACCTTTAGTAGGAGTTCCTGAATGTCGTCCGCCAGTCTTCTGGATGAGGTGTAGAAGATTCTGAACCCATTCTTCATTGAGGTAGCATCACCCAGAGCGAACCATTCCAGAAAGGTGCCGATTTTCGTGGGGGTAAGTTGTTTTACGAAGCTTGGAACATACTTTTCGGGTGCTCCTCCGAACTCCGCCAGATACGAACCCAGCTGTTTGTCGTAACAATAAAAGCCGCTCTTCCCCCTGGAGAACTTGAAAGGAAGTTGCGACAGCAGCCCCTCTACCCTCTCGGCCTTCGCTCCAGACTTTTGCGCAATGCTTATCCTGTAACTGTCTCTGTTACCAGACACACAGCCGTCGGCGAGCCAGACTCCGATGAACGCCAACCACTTATCCATGGGCACCTCCAGGGAGCCTGTCTCGCTCAGCACGACTTGACGTCCTTCGAAGTGACCGAGTGTGACTGATGGCAATGTGAAGTGTTCGTTTTCCAAGCCGATCCAAATTCCGGTTCTCTTGATCTGAGATTGGGACTGCAGCTCCCTTGCCTTCACGAAACGGTAATTGTTTCTGTGCCTCTTAGCATCTTGCTGGGATTGCAGATACAAGTTGTGGTCTGGCGTTACCATGATATCGAGTGTTCTGTTTTGTATTGAGATGAGCTTCCTGTGGTGTCTGAATGAGACGATGGCGCTCGGCCTCTGGAATTCTATGACGTCGCTTGACGGGTTTAGCGTGCAGATCTCGTCGTCCGGAGACAGATTCTTGAAGAGTTTCCAGCCCTTCTCCGTGAGCACTTCTGTCTTATCGTCGTAGCATCCCATCTCGCCGGTGCTGGGCCCAATATCATTCGGGAAGAGACGCTTGTGCTCGAAGTTCACGTTGATAGGATAGACGAAGTCCTTCCCGTTGAAGAAGGCGCCGACGGCGACTTCGACCCCGTTCGCATACTTCTGGATCTGGAAGATCTTGATCTTGTTTGACCAATTCCGTTTGTAATGCTCCAGGACTAAAAGAACATCCTTCCCGTCCTCCTCCTGCCCGACGAAGAGCAACTCCTTCTCGTTCTGGGCGCGCCCGGACGGCTTGATGACGTACCTATCTGGATTCTTTCGTACGAAATCTACCCCTGCGTCGAACGAGCTGAAGTTCCAGCTCGGGAGAGTGTTGACGCCGACGCTCTTCAACTCGTCCTGCCCGAACTCTCTCTCGTTCTCCAGCCTATCGGTGTAGATAGACCCCCCGACGACGAGCTTCCCCTCGGCTCTGAGCTTGTCCGCGGTCTCGCCAAAACCAAGGTCGTCAAAGACGATGACGTCGGCCCAATCCTTGAGAGGTTCCCATGCGCTGACCTTATCGACGAAGCCGTCGCCGACGTCCTTCTCGCTCTCGCTGCGGGTGTAGAACTTCACGTCGTGTCCTTCCTTCTTCAGCCCCCACGCTAAGTCGGTCGAGAGCGCTTCGACCGAGACAAACAGGAACTTCATCTTTCTTGTTTCGCCTATATAGTGTTCCGTATAATAGTTTTGAGATTCTGAAATCCATATTCGGCTTTTTTTCGGGGAGGGCCCGGTGGGGTCAGCTCCCAAATGGGTTTCGATAAGTGGATTCGCGCCGAGGGGCAGGGATCGCCTGACAAGGCGAATCAGTTAACTACACATATCTTACGTTTGAACTTGGAACACGCTTGTCAAGACTTGTCCTAGCCTACGACGCAGACTGTGGCCCCTGCACGAGATTCAAGCGTCTCGTCGAGTTCATCGACACGAAGAATCAGGTAGACTTCATCCCACTGATAGAAGCCGATGAGTCCGGACTCCTCGACGAGATTCCAAGATCAGAACGACACGCCTCATTCCACTTGGTCCA